>CALFWP010000109.1 GCA_937927905.1 uncultured Neomegalonema sp. | reverse complement strand
ACCGACACTGCCGCCGCCGCCGCAGTCACCGACGCCGCAGTCACCGACGCCGCCAACGCCGACGCCGCCAACGCCGACGCCGCCATGTGGGATGCTGTGTCCGCCGACGCCACCGCTTTGGAGGGTGGGTGGAGCGCCGCGCGGCTGGCCGATGCCCCGCTCTGGCCCGCCGCCCCGCCGGATGATATTCTGGAAAACTGGCACCGCCTGAAATCCGAACTCCACCGGTACACAGCAGAGGATTGGGGCGTCTGGACCGGTTGGTACGAGGCCCGCCTGCGCGGGGACCACCCGAACGCCGCCCTGGAACGCGCCCGCGCCCTCGATATCACAAACGAAATGTGGGACGCCGGACCACAGGTGGTGAACCCCGAACTCCGCCGGTTGATAGAAAAACACCGCCCGACCCGCGAGGAACTGGCAAAAACCGCCGATTCACAACCGGTCCTTATAAATGGTCTGCTGGATGTCCGGCCCAATGAACCCTACAGCACCCCCGACGGCAGCGCAGACCTCGCCCGCCTGCCCGCTGTTCAGCGCTCGGTCATCAGAACCCTGATCGCCGCTATCGGTGCACCCGGCAACATTCAGGCAGGCGTCACCACCGCCTTGCAGGAATATTCCGATGAATTGCTGGTGCGCGGTAGCCGCCCCTATCTCGACCTGTTGAAGCTTCAGCACCAGATCGTACGCGATGAATACCTGAACCTGAACCGTGAAGGCATGATCATCAGGGACGGGTTGCGCCGGTCTTTTCTGTCCTTCTTTGCCATTCACAAACAGATCATCGGACACTTCCCCCTCGATGCCGAGCGCGAGCGCCTGTACCGCGACACCCCGCTGAACCGCAGCGCATGGGATGCAGGTGACATCCGCTCGCTCTCGGACGAGTTCACAAACGCGGTCAGCGCAGCGGAAACCGCCGGAATTGCCACACCGGATTTCGTCAAAGCCTCTCTCGGTATCGCAGAGGACCTGAAAGCGGCCACATACGTTGCCCCGCCCGCACCGGTCGATGCCATGGCGCGGAACCGTGATTTTCTGGAGCCGCCGGAACTGAACGCCGCCGACCGTGCTGTTATCCGCGCGATGGTTTTTACCGACAGTCTGCGGGAATTACTGGACGGTATAGAAGTGCCGGAGAAGGTGAAGGAAAAGACAAAAGAAATAAGTCTTCAAATCGTTATCGGTCTGATCGTAAATGCACTTTCCGGCCTTATTTTTAAGAAATAAGCCGTTCCGAGGGGTGGCGTGAAGCGCCGCCCCGTGGGGGCGGAACGGCGCTGTCCCCGCTGCGCGGTGACCCGCATTAACACAATTCACTCTCCGGAAGCCTGCCATGAAAGCAACGATCTATCACAATCCCCGATGCAGCAAATCCCGTGAGACACTGGCCCTGCTGGAACAAAGAGGGGCGGATGTTACCGTAGTCCGGTATCTCGACACCCCGCCGTCGCGTGAGGTGCTGACCGAGATGATCACCGCCGCCGGACTGACCCCGCGCGACCTGATCCGCAGTGGTGAGGCGGCCTATCGCGACCTCGGCCTCTCGGACCTTTCCCTCAGTGATAACACTCTGATTGACGCCATGGTCCGGCATCCGTCACTGATGAACCGTCCGCTGGTCGTGACCGCCAAAGGCACGCGGCTGTGCCGCCCGCCGCAAGCCGTGCTGGAGATTCTTTAGCCCTTGCAACCGGCGGCGTATCGGTGGCAATACCGGCGCGCTTATCATGGAAAGGCAGGCCCATGGCGCTTCATACCGGCATTCAGATGGACCCGATCCACGGGATTGATATCAACGCGGACTCGACCTTTGCGCTGGCGCTGGAGGCGCAGGAGCGCGGGCACAGCCTGTTTTATTATCTGCCCTCTGATCTGGGGATGCGGGATAACCGCGTTTTCGCCCACGGGCACAGCCTGAGCGTGCGCCGCGAACAGGGCAATCATGCCGCCCTCGGCCCGCGCGAAACCCGCGACCTTGCCGATCTTGATGTTATCCTGCTGCGTCAGGACCCGCCCTTCGACATGGGCTATATCACCACCACCCATCTGCTGGAGCGGGTGCATCCCGAAACGCTGGTGGTCAATGACCCGTGCTGGGTGCGCAACTATCCCGAGAAAATCCTCGTTACGGAATTCACGGACCTGACCCCGCCGACGCTGATCACCCGCAATCTGGATGATATCCGCGCCTTCGGCCATGAGCATGGCGGCCTGATCCTCAAACCGCTTTACGGCAATGGCGGCGCGGGGGTGTTCAAGCTGGACGCGGATTTGAAAAACCTGTCCTCGCTGCATGAGATGTTCGCCGAGCGCAACACCGAACCCTTTATCGCGCAAGCCTTTCTGCCCGATGTCAGCAAGGGCGATAAGCGTGTGATCCTCGTGGACGGCAAACCCGCCGGTGCCATCAACCGCGTGCCCGCCGAGGGCGAAACCCGCTCTAATATGCATGTCGGCGGGCGCCCCGAAAAAGTGGAAATGACCAAGCGGGATCACGAGATTTGCGAGGAAATCGGGCCACTCTTGCGCGACAAGGGACAGATTTTCGTCGGCATCGACGTGATCGGCGATTACCTGACCGAAATCAATGTCACTTCCCCCACCGGCATTCAGGAACTCAGCCGGTTTGATGATGTCAACGTGCCCGGCCTGATCTGGGATGCGATCGGGAACAGACGCGGATAAGGCAGATAGCAAAGCGCCCCGCCTGACGCCGGAGCGGTGCTGTTAACCCGTGGCTTTCCCGTTCTGCGACGGGGTCCGCTCTTCAAACAATGTCGGCATTGTCACATATCCGGCTTTGGAAATCCCCGAAGCGCGGACCACTATGTATGGTGTGCGGAAAATTATCCGCATGTCCAACAGAAAGGACGCATTCTCTACATACCAGAGGTCCTTAGCAAACCGATCTTTCCATTCTGTTGCATTTCGCCCGTGTGTTTGTGCCCATCCGGTGATACCCGGCAAAACATCATGGCGTCTTTTTTCCTCTGCCGTCATAGCAGCGAGGAATGCATCATCCTGAGGCCGCGGGCCGACAAAGCTCATTTCACCCTTCAGAATGTTAATGATCTGCGGAACCTCATCAATGCTTGAACGGCGAAGAAAATTTCCCAGACGGGTGATGCGATCATCATCAGACAGCTGCAGACCACCCTGCTCATGCGTATCGCGCATGGATTTCAACTTTATGATGCGAAACCGCCGCCCCTTAAGGCCCGTGCGCCATTGCCGGAAAAGCGGCGAGTCGCCAGTTGTCACGAAGAAGCACAATGCCAACGGCACGCATATCAGCACTGCAAAAGGCAATAAAAACAAAGCGAACGATACGTCAAAAACCCGTTTACAATAAAGGTACACGCTTAACAGCCCCCAGAACGTATTCTACAGTCCCCGCCTCACGTAAAATTAACAGAATGTGTAGAATTTTGTCAAAGATGGTTTTCAAATGCTGAAGCATTTATTCAGGCAAAATCGTAGATTCAACGGAGGCCTCGTCATATGTCCATAATCCAGAGCCAGGGCGTACATCATATCACGCTGAACGGTGCAGACAGGCAGACATCCATTGATTTCTGGGAAGGTGTTCTGGGGATGCCTTTTGTCTTTGAGCAACCGAATCTCGATGATGAAACAACCAATCATCTGTATTTCGACCCTGGCGACGGTCGGCTGATTACAATTTTCACACGGGAAGATTTACCGGCTCAGCAAACACCCAATCCGAATACGCCCGGGAATGTTCATCACATCGCATTCACGGTTAGCCGTGCAACTTACACACAAGCAGCGGAACGACTGAAAGAAAGAGGGTTTGCAAACTCCGGCAATGTAGATCGTGGATTTATGGATTCGCTTTATTTCCGCGATCCGCTCGGGCAAATGCTGGAGCTGGCCTGTTATAAATTCGATCCGCCTGCCGGTTATACCCATACAGATGTGCTTGTGTGCGCCTATGAATTACGCGTAGCAGCGGGAGCAAAAAATATCTCGGATGAACACCTCGCTGACGCCATTACTGCACTGGTACAAAAGGGCGGTGTCCGCTAACCTCACAGCATGACAAAAACAGCTTTGAAAATTTACCTTGCGGCCCCGCGCGGATTTTGCGCTGGCGTGGACCGGGCAATTAAGATGGTCGAAATGGCCATCGGCAAATACGGTGCGCCGGTCTATGTCCGCCATGAGATTGTACATAACAAATACGTCGTAGACGGTTTACGCAATAAGGGAGCTGTGTTCGTTGAGACACTGGATGAATGCCCGACTGATCGGCCTGTCGTATTCTCTGCCCATGGCGTGCCCGTTTCAGTGCCTGCAGAGGCTGAAAGCCGCGGCATGTTTGCAGTCGATGCAGTTTGTCCTCTTGTCACCAAAGTCCATAATGAAATTGCACGTTTGTATCGCCAGGGACATGAAATCCTGATGATCGGTCATGCCGGTCATGTGGAGGTGATCGGAACGATGGGACAATTGCCGGATGGCGCTGTGACGCTGATCGAAACGGTTGAGGATGTTGCACACATCACTCCGGCAAACCCTGATAAGCTGGCTTTCGTCACACAAACCACATTATCGGTTGATGACACCGCCGATATCGTAGCGGCGATAAAACACCGCTTCCCGAATGTTGTTGCCCCAGGCAAAGAAGACATCTGCTATGCCACAACAAACCGGCAGGAGGCCGTAAAAGCCATCGCACCGAAAATAGATGCTCTTGTGGTCATCGGAGCGCCAAATTCCTCAAATTCCAAGCGTCTTGTCGAAGTGGGAAGCAAGGCAGGGTGCAAATATTCTGTTCTTGCTCCGCGTGCGACTGATATAGATTGGCGGTCTCTGGAAGGGATCAATGCGGTCGGAATCACTGCCGGTGCAAGTGCACCAGAAGAACTGGTGAATGAAGTCGTCGATGCATTCCGGCAGCGTTATGATGTTACGGATATTGAAGTGGTTGAAACTGCAGTTGAAAATATCGAGTTCAAAGCACCGAAAATATTGCGCGAAACCGCGCCATCTCTCTGATGCTCCATCCTTAAACCCAGACATAACCGGAAGATCACAATGTCAACCGAAACGCCTTCAATCACTATCAAGGAAAACGGTCCCATCGTCATCAAAGGCGTAACGCAAATGACAGGTCCCGATGGCATGCAACTTGAGGCCAAACCGACGATGTTTTTGTGTCGTTGCGGTCACTCAGCCAAAAAGCCATTCTGTGACGGCTCACACAGTAAGGTCGATTGGAACGGCAAAACCGGATGATCAGATGACTGAACTCTTCGCTTACACGGACGGAGCATGCAGTGGCAATCCAGGCCCCGGCGGATGGGGCGCATTACTGATTGCAAAGGACGGCGATACGGTCCTTAAGGAACGCGAGCTTTCCGGTGGAGAAGAAAACACCACCAATAACCGCATGGAATTACTTGCTGCGATATCCGCTCTGGATGCACTGGAACGTACCTCAAAGCTAACCATCGTTACAGATTCGTCTTATGTGAAAGACGGTCTGACAAAATGGATACACGGCTGGAAGCGGAACGGCTGGCGCACTTCCGCAAAAAAGCCTGTAAAGAATGAGGATCTTTGGAAAAGGCTGGATGAGGCAGCCTCACGTCATGACGTAACCTGGGAATGGGTTAAGGGACATGCCGGTCACACGGAAAATGAACGTGCGGACGAACTGGCAAGATCAGGTATGGCACCCTATAAGGCATAGGGTGCCAGTCGTTTAAGGTGTGAGCTTAATGCAGTTTGGATGCGGCCGTCGCAATGCCGTCATCAATCAATGAACCGGCCTTGTCTCCGCTCAAGCCTTGAGACAGAATTTCCGACGTCGCAACTACAGCTGCCGAAGACGCCGCATTCCGCACTTCACGCGTTGCAGCAGCTTCGACCTGTGCAATTTGATCTTCCGCAGATTTCAGTTTACGCGCAATTGTATCCTGAAGATCAAGTTTAGCCTGTTCCGAAGCACGTTTTGCATCAGAGCGGGCACGCTCGACAATTGTATCGGCTTCACGTTTTGCTTCAACTGTCTTACGCTCGAAAGATGCCAGCAATTGCTGCGCCTCTTCCTTAGCGGCCCGCGCTTCATCAAGCTGGCTTTTGATACCATCGGCACGCTTATCAAGCATACCGGCAATCATGGATGGCACACGAAACCATGACATGATTGCAAGAAATAGCAAAAAGCCGACCAGGACTGACTGTGAATCACTCATTTCGCAACTCCGGAAGATGCAAGTGCGCGATTAACCGCCGCATCAATTGCTGATTTATCCGCAACACCCGGGGCGAGTTTATCAAGTAACGCCTGCGCCGTATCCGCCGCAATAAATTGTGCGTTTGATTTCGCTTCTTCACGAATTGCATTAATGCGTGCTTCACTCTCAGCCGTTCTTGCGGAAATTTCCGCATCAGCTTCAGCTGATGCAGCCGCGAGCTCTGCATCAATTTCGCCCTGGGCTTCAGCAATAATTTTATTCGCATCAGCTTTTGCAGTGGCAAGCGCCGCATTGTGAGCGGCCTCGGCTTCCTCGGCCTGCCGCTTCAGTTCAGCCGCACTGTCAAGGTCGTCTGCAATGACGTTGTGCCGATCTTCCAAAGTCGCCGAAATTTTCGGCAAGATGGAATTTGTCAGAACTTTGTACAGAACAAAGATCGCAATGGCCGCCCAAAAAATCTGAGCCGCCCATGTGCTGAAGTCCAGCTGAGGCATTCCGCCACTGCCATGCGCCGCAGCATCACCCGCAGCGTGGGATTCCGTTGCCATCGGTTCTCTCCGAAAATGAATTGCGCGCGTTACTTTATACGTAACGCGCGACAAGTAACCCGGTTAATTTTATTAACCGGTCGCAAACATCAGAAGAAGGGCAACCAGGAATGAAAAGATTCCCATGGCTTCCGCAAGGGCCACACCAACGAACATCATCGCTGTCTGACCTTGTGCTGCTGCGGGATTACGCAGCGCTCCGCTTAGGAAGTTACCGACGATGTGACCCACGCCGATAGCTGCGCCGCCCATGCCGATACATGCGAGACCAGCACCTGCGTACTTGAGTCCGTCTACAATACTGCCTTCCATCGTGTCGCTCCTATGAGTGATAATCAGTTGTGCCGACCTTAGTGCAGGTTCAGCGAGTCATTCAGATATACGCAGGTCAGGATCGCAAACACATAAGCTTGCAGGATCGCAACCACGAATTCGAGTAGTGTAATTGCCGTTACGCCAAGGATCGGCAAAATACCGAGAACTCCCATAGCGCCGACAAAGCCGCCCAGAACTTTAAGAACGGCGTGACCAGCCATCATATTCGCACCCAGACGGATCGAGTGACTGACCGGGCGGACAAAATACGAAATAACTTCAATGATGCAAAGCAACGGGCGCACAGCAGCCGGTGCATCGGCAGGCCAGAAAAAGCTTAGAAAATGCGTGCCGTGCTTCATGAAGCCGATTGCCGTAACCGTGATAAACACTGACAATGCCAGAAATACCGTGACGGCAAAATGGCTGGTAACAGTAAAGCTGTAAGGGATCATTCCAAGCAGATTACATGCAAGGATAAATACAAACAGCGTGAAGATATACGGAAAGTATTTCAGGGCCTCATCACCGGCTGTATCACGCACCATATTGCGAACGAATTCGTAGATGCCCTCTGCAACAGATTGCATACGTCCGGGTATCAGGCCCTGTCCGCTGACGGCGGTCCACATAAATACGATCGTTGCCGCCACCGCAATGAAGGCAAAGAGAGCCGAATTCGTAAATGAAATGTCAACAATACCGAGGTCCAGCGGGATCAGTTTTTTGATCTCGAACTGATGCATCGGGTCGATATTGAATTCACCTTCAACAGCTTGTTTAGCCAAGGCCGTCTCCCTTTGCCGCCTCTGCGTTCCGTTCGATACTGCGTGCAGAAGCCAGCATCGCCTTAATTCCACCGGCGAAACCAAATGCGCCGAAAATAATAAGCAACAGGGGAATTGTCCCCATCGCCCAGTCGAGTGCGTATCCGATTGAACCGCCAATCACAACGCCAATTACAAGTTCCAGTACCATTCGCCATGCAATGGAGAGAGTGTTGTATTTTTCATGACGGGACTCGCGCTTCGGATTGAGTCTGTCACGGGCGGAACTGATCCGGTCACCAAGTGCGTCAAGTGCCTCGCGATCCGATCTGCCGGCCTCGCCTTTAGGCTTGGCCATTCGTATTCTCCTGAAAAATGCGTCGTTACAGGCTCTGAAACCGCGCGCACAATAGGCAGACGGATATATGGTGTCAAGAACATGAGCTACTGCGATGTACTAATTTTTTTATTTCAATAACAATTAGTTAAAGATAACGTCATCGGATACTGTTTCAAATTTAATCATTTGCCGACCATGCCGCATCCCGTCGCATTATCCGGAATAGTCGGGAGGTCAGGCCGCTTCGGTCCCGATCAGTTCTACGGCGGCCCCTAAATCAACCGAAACAAGGCGGCTTACGCCACGCTCCACCATGGTCACACCGAACAATCTGTTCATACGTGCCATCGTTACAGCATGATGGGTAATGATCAAAAACCGCGCATCCGCCCGGCGGGTCATCTCATCCAGTAAATCACAGAACCGCGCGACATTGGCATCGTCCAGCGGAGCATCAACCTCATCGAGAACACAAACCGGAGCCGGATTCACAAGAAATACAGCAAAAATCAGCGCCAGCGCCGTCAATGTCTGCTCACCGCCCGACATCAGCGATAGGGACTGAAGGCGCTTACCGGGCGGCTCACACATAATTTCCAGTCCCGCCTGAAGCGGATCATCGGATTCAGTCAGTTCCAGCCGCGCACTGCCGCCATCGAATAAATGCGTAAAAAGACCGCTAAAATGGCCGTTAACCTCCTCAAACGCAGTGAGCAGGCGGCTGCGGCCTTCTTTATTCAGCTCGGACAACCCTTTGCGCAGTTTTCCGATTGCTTCCTCAAGGTCATCGCGTTCGCCGCCCAGCGCTTCACGTTCTGTTTCCGCCTCTTTTATTTCAATTCCGGCACGCAAATTAACCGCGCCAAGACGCTCACGATCAATTTTCAACTTACTGAGACGGGACTCCGCATCCGGAACTGCAACCTGCGGCGCGTCATCACCGGCAAAACGGGCCGCAACCTCCGCAGGTTCCGCCCTGATTTCCTCGCGCAGCGCAGCAGCGGCTTCGGATTTACGCACCATCGCGGATTCTGCAATGGCATCGGCACGGGCACGGGATTCGCGCAACGCTGATAGGGCATTCGCCGCCTCCGAAGCGGCTTTCGACGCCTGACGGGATATTGCTTCAGCCGCCGCAAGCGCATCATTCGCCTTTGCAACACGCTCAGCGGCAACTTCAAGATCGTGTATCAGCTCATCCCGCAAAGCCGCCACCTGTCCGGGGGCGGATTTTGCCGCATCGCGCTCCTGCCCTGTTGCTACACGCCGGTTTTCCAGATCCGATGTCCGGGCTCTGGCTTTTGCCGCACGATCCCGCCAGCTTGCAATATCGCGCTTTATTATCTCAAGCCGTCCGGAACGGGCGCGCTCCGCCGCAACCAGTTCATCATATCCGGATTTCGCCTCGGCATATGTCCGGCGGTGTCCGGCAAGCGTATAGCGGGCGGTATCCGCCTCCTCACGTAAAGAAACCGGATCGCCGATCTCCTCCAGGGCGGCAGCCGCAGCGGAAAGCGCCTCACGGTTGCGGTCTTCAGCCCCGGCCTGACCGCTTATACTTTCAGAAATCTGAGTATAAGCAGCCCTGAGGCGGACAAGTGTTGCTTCTGCATCGGCCAGGGTGCGGGCTGCACCCGCAGCAATATCCTGTACCTTTTGGTGCTCCGCCCTTGCATTGGATTCGGCAAGCTGCGCATCCGCCAAACCGCGTTCATCACGGTCCAGCTTACGCTTTACCTCCTCCAGAACAGTTTCTGCACGAGCTTGTTCATTTTTTAATGTATCGAGGCGGTTAAGCCGTGCAAGCCGGATAACAGCCGGATCACCTGCCCGGGTGTCAGCACCACTGAAAAAACCGTCCCAACGCCAAAGATCACCTTCGGGGCTGACAAGAAACTGACCGGGTTTGAGAGATTTTTGCGCCTCCGCTCCCTCGGTACGGGAAACCACAGAGGTCACCGCCAAACGCCGCGCCAGCACCGCCGGTGCCTCTACATGCGCCGCAAGCGGTTCTCCGATCTGCGGGCTGGACCCGAGCAGTTTCAACGCAAGCCACCCGCGCGCCTTTTCCGAAAATCCCTGCATTTCAGGGGCCGCCGCATCCTCACCAAACGCCGCAGCCAGCGCTGCCTCATAACCGGGTGCCGCACGCATTCGTGTCATCACAGCCGCCCCTGTATCGGCCGTGACCTCAGACGCCACAGCACGATTGAGCGATTCGGTTTCGGCCACAACAGCATTCAG
>CALFWP010000108.1 GCA_937927905.1 uncultured Neomegalonema sp. | reverse complement strand
AATGGGAGGCTGGCAGAGACGGCAGTGATGCACGATTTGTAACGTGCGAACGGTGTAAATCGTATGCCGATACGCTGTGGACATCTCGATAGTGCTGGCATAGACTTTGCGGATTGCTCAGGAAGAGGTGTTCGGGCCGGTCCACTCCGTCATTCCGTTTGATGATGAAGAGGACGCGATCCGCATCGGCAATGACATCAATTTCGGCCTAGCCGCCGGTGTCTGGACATCGGATATCGGGCGGGCCTTACGCATGTCGGAACGGCTGAAAGCGGGAACGGTCTGGGTCAACACTTACCGGGCGGTCAGCTTCACGTCGCCTTTCGGCGGTTACAAGCGCAGCGGCATCGGACGCGAGAGCGGCATGGAGGCCATCAAGGAATACCTGCAAACCAAGTCAGTATGGATCGCCCATGAAACCATTGCGGCCAATCCTTTTGTGATACGATGACTTATGAACTTGACCACCCTGAAGTCCGCGAAGGCGTGGCGCGGCTTTGTGCGAATTTTCCGGGCCGTTACTGGCGCGACTGCGACCGGACATCAGCTTATCCGACGACATTTGTCGGGGCGCTGACAAAGGCAGGGTACCTCGCTGCACTGATTCCTGAAGAATACGGTGGGCTGGGGCTGCCGATCTCTGCGGGCTGTGCGATACTGGAAGAGATACATCGTGCAGGGTGTAATGCGGCGGCCTGTCATGCCCAGATGTACACCATGGGAACTTTGCTACGCCACGGCACGGATGCGCAAAAGGCGGCCTATCTGCCCCGTATCGCCGATGGTTCGCTGCGCCTGCAAGCCTTCGGTGTGACAGAACCGACCAGCGGCACCGATACCGGCGCACTGCGCACCACGGCACGGCTGGAGGGGGACACCTATATCGTCAACGGACAGAAAATCTGGACCTCAAGGGCCGAACATTCGGACCTGATGATTCTGCTGTGCCGGACAACGCCCCGCGATCAGGTGAGCAAAAAAACCGACGGCCTTTCGGTCCTGCTGGTGGATATGCGCGAGGTGCGCGGCAAAAGCCTCACAATCCGTCCCATCCGCGCGATGATGAATCATTCTTCAACCGAGTTGTTCTTTGATGATATGCCGGTGCCCGCCGCCAATCTTATCGGTGAAGAAGGCAAGGGGTTCCGCTATATCCTTTCGGGTATGAATGCCGAGCGTATTCTGATTGCCTCGGAATGTGTCGGCGATGCAAAATGGTTTTTGTCTAAAGCCGCTGCCTATGCAGGCGAACGGCGGGTATTTGACCGTCCCATCGGACAGAACCAGGGCATTCAGTTTCCTCTCGCCAAAGCCTATGCCGATATGCGCGCCGCTGAACTGATGCTGCGCGAGGCCGTCAGGCTGTATGAGGCCGGGGTCAATCCGGGCGAGGAGGCAAACCTTGCCAAACTGCTCTGCGCTGATGCGTCATGGGCAGCGGCTGATGCATGTTTACAAACCCATGGCGGGTTCGGCTTTGCCGAGGAATATGATATCGAGCGAAAATACCGCGAAACGCGGCTTTATCAGGTGGCCCCGATCTCAACAAACCTGATCCTCAGCTACATCGCCGAACATGTCTTAGGGATGCCGCGTTCTTATTGACACGTAATACGGTATCAAAGGGCGCAGGCTTGAAAGACAGCGTTACTGCGATGATTTACGCTGTTTTTCAATCTTGCGCCATTCCCTGACATTCCGGTTGTGCTGTCTGAGTGTTTCGGCAAAGGCATGACCGCCGGTTCCGTCAGCGACAAAATACAGCTCTTTGCTCGTAATCGGATTCAGCACGGCCTCAATCGCTGCGCGTCCGGGATTTGCAATAGGGGTCGGTGGCAACCCGCTTATAACATAGGTATTATATGGGGTTTCAGCATTGAGCTCAGAGCGCCTCAACCCCCGCCCCAGTACCGATTTTCCCAGGGTAATCCCGTAAATCACCGTCGGATCGGTCTGTAGCCGCATCCCGCGATTGAGCCGGTTGATAAAAACGGCTGCCACCCGCGCCCTTTCACTGGAAACACCGGTTTCCTTTTCGACGATTGACGCCAGGATCAACGCTTCCTGTTTATTTTTCAGCGGCAGATCCGGCGCGCGCTTTTCCCACAGCTCATCCAGGGTTTTTACCTGTGCAGCCTGCATCCGCGCCAGCACATCCGCACGGGATTCGTCACGCTGATAGAAATACGTCTCAGGTGCCAAAGACCCTTCCGCGGGAATATCCGTAATCCGGCCCGTCAATTTTTCAGCCGCATTCAAACGCGCGACAATCTCAAACGACGTCTGCCCCTCCACTGCGGTGACTTTGCGCTGGATTGTGCCGCCCTGTTGTAACTGATCGAGCACCGCCTGCATCGACGCACCGGCGGGAATCGCATATTCACCGGCCTTCAGATTCCGGTCGGAATCTTTCAGCTTGGCCCCCAGTTTGAAGATCGTGCTGTTTGTAATCACGCCGCTGCGTTCCAGCTCTGCCGCTATCGCATTCAATCCGGAACCGCGTTTCAGGAAAACCTCGGTCTCCGACACTGAAGGCCCGGGGGCTTCAAACTGTGCTTTGCCGTAGAGTCCGGCACCAATGGCACCAAGACCGCCGATGACCATCAATGAGAACAGGCCGGAGATAAACCGCACGGCAGCGCCTCCGGTCAGGCGTCCGGCAGGCTGAGCACCAACGAAGCATTGGTGCCGCCAAAGCCGAAGGAATTAGAAATCGCCGCGCGTATCTCGCGCTTAACAGGCTCATGCGGCGCAAGGTCCAGGGGCGTTTCGACATTAGGATTATCAAGGTTGATGGTCGGCGGCGCAATCTGGTCGCGCATGGCCAGAACACAGAACACGGCCTCCACAGCACCCGCAGCACCCAGCAGGTGCCCGATAGATGATTTTGTCGAGGACATCGTGGCCGCCGATGCCTGGCCCCCCATCAGACGCGTTACCGCCTTAACTTCAATCTCATCCCCCAGCGGCGTAGACGTGCCGTGGGCGTTGATATAATCGACGTCACCCGGCACCATTCCGGCATTGTTAAGAGCGGCCTGCATCGCCCTGTATCCGCCATCCCCGTCCGGAGACGGCGCTGTGACGTGATAAGCATCGCCGGACAACCCGTATCCGCGCACTTCGGCGTAAATCGTGGCCCCGCGCGCTTTGGCGTGTTCGTACTCCTCAAGAACAACAACTCCGGCCCCCTCGCCCATGACAAACCCGTCGCGGTCCTTATCATAGGGGCGTGACCCGCGCGCCGGTTCATCATTAAAGCCGGTAGACAGCGCTTTACAAGCGGCGAATCCTGCAATTCCGATCCGGCAAAGCGCACTTTCCGCACCACCCGCAATCATCACATCCGCATCGCCGTGCATAATAAGGCGCGATGCATCGCCGATGGCATGGGCACCGGTTGAACAGGCTGTGACAACAGAATGGTTAGGACCTTTAAACCCGTATTTGATCGCAATCTGACCGGAGCAAAGATTGATCAGCGAGCCGGGGATAAAAAACGGACTGATGCGCCGCGGACCTTTTTCTTTCAGAACAACACTTGCCTCTTCAATCGAGGGCAAACCGCCGATACCGGAACCGACCATAACACCGGTCCGTAACAGCTCTTCTTCATCCTCCGGCATCCAGTCGGCATCACGCAAAGCCTGAGTTGCCGCGGCCATGGAATAGAGGATGAATGTATCGATTCGCCTTTGCTCTTTTGCCTCTACCCAATCATCAGGATTAAAACCTGCCTCTTCATCTTTACCCGGCACAGCACATGCGATTTTACATGGAAGGTCGGAGACATCGAAACGCGTGATAGGACCCGCGCCGGATTTTCCGCCCAGTAATCTGGTCCAGGTTTCATCAACACCGCTGCCCAGCGGTGTGACCAATCCCAGCCCCGTGACAACCACTCTTCTCATGTTTTATGTCCTTACCGTCGCCAGACACTGCTGTGATACCGCTATAATCGAGGCAACAAGTACTATGCGTCCGGCCCTAAAAAGAAAAGACGCCGCGCTCATAAAAAGCGGACGTCTTATCATCACGAAAACAAACTATAATCAGGCGTTGTTTTCTTTAATAAAGCCGATGGCATCACCGACGGTCTGAATTTTCTCAGCAGCATCATCGGGGATTTCGACACCGAATTCCTCTTCGAAAGCCATCACAAGTTCAACTGTATCAAGGCTGTCAGCGCCAAGATCATCAATGAAACTCGCGTCTTCTTTTACTTTGGCTTCCTCTACGCCGAGGTAGTTTACGACGATTTTTTTCACGCGATCATTCACGTCACTCATGATTGGTCCTCACTTAGAAGTCATTGTCCGGCATTCAAATTGGGGAGAAAGCCGATCGAGACAAGATGCCGGTTGATTAATTCCTGCAGGTTTTCGCGCGCTCTTATCACAGCAATCCGGTTTTTCAAACACTGATTGCTTTTGAATACAGCAGTTCCGTGCATTATGAACGGATTGCACAATTTGTGATGAAAGCACAATTTTGCAACTTTGATTTTGGAAATGCGCCCTTGTTAATACTCTTTCCTTTGTTTTAAACAGCATTACGCAGGGGAGTTCCGCCCAAGGAACTGAGATCCGGTTAGCACAGTCAACGCGGCACCGTGACCCTTTGAACCTGATCCGGTTGATACCGGCGTAGGAAGCAACGGGACACATTTTCGCATGAATGTGCAAACCGTAACTGCAGGCGATCAAAAAAGCCCGCCGCTTTCCCGTCCGGAACCCGACCGGTGTTTTTGAAGTCAACGCTTGAGGAACACTGTCTATGAACGTGCCTAATCCGGTTATCACATCCGGCGCACTGCCCGCGTCCAGAAAAATATACGTCGATGGCGATCTTCATCCCGGCATCCGTGTGCCCATGCGTGAAATCGCTGTTCATCCGACTGCCGGAGAAGACCCGCTGCCGGTCTATGACAGCTCCGGCCCTTACACGGACCCTGCTGTTATAACCGATATACGCGAGGGATTACCGCTTTTGCGTGCAGACTGGATAAAAGCACGCGGCGATGTCGAAGCCTATCAGGGGCGTGACGTCACCGCCGCCGATAACGGGTTTGTAAGTGACAGCCATATGACGCCGGAATTCCCTGTCAAACCGCGCCCGCTGCGCGGCATTGAAGGAAAGGCCCCGACACAGCTTGCTTATGCCCGCGCCGGTATTATCACGCCGGAAATGGAATTTGTGGCGATCCGTGAAAATCAGCTCCGCACAAAAGCGCCCTGCCACCGCGACGGCAATGATTTCGGGGCCAATATCCCCGATTATGTCACCCCCGAATTCGTCCGCGCCGAAATTGCAGCGGGTCGGGCAATCATCCCGGCCAATATCAATCACCCTGAGATTGAACCGATGATTATCGGGCGGAACTTTCTGGTCAAAATCAACGCCAATATGGGCACATCCGCAGTCACATCCTCGATGGAGGAGGAAGTGGACAAGCTGGTCTGGGCGATCCGCTGGGGCGCGGATACGGTCATGGACCTGTCAACGGGCCGCAATATCCATAACACCCGCGAATGGATCATCCGCAATTCGCCCGTTCCCATCGGAACAGTGCCAATCTATCAGGCATTGGAAAAAGTGAACGGCATCGCCGAGGATCTGACATGGGAAGTATTTCGCGATACCCTTATTGAACAGGCTGAACAGGGCGTGGATTATTTCACCATACACGCCGGTGTCAGATTGCATATGGTCCCGATGACGGCACAGCGCGTCACCGGTATCGTTTCGCGCGGTGGATCAATTATGGCGAAATGGTGCCTGCACCATCACCGCGAAAGTTTTCTCTATGAGCATTTCGAAGAGATTTGCGAGATATGTCGCAGATACGATGTGTCATTCTCGCTGGGAGACGGCCTGCGCCCGGGCTCCATCGCCGATGCCAATGACGAGGCGCAATTCGCCGAACTGGAAACCCTTGGCGAGCTGACACAAATCGCCTGGAAACATGAGTGCCAGGTCATGATCGAAGGCCCGGGCCATGTCGCCATGCATAAAATCAAAGAGAACATGGAAAAACAGCTGGAATGCTGTCACGAGGCCCCGTTCTACACGCTCGGGCCGCTGACCACCGATATTGCTCCCGGCTACGATCATATCACCTCCGGCATCGGGGCCGCCATGATCGGTTGGTTCGGTTGTGCCATGCTCTGTTACGTAACACCGAAAGAGCATCTGGGCCTGCCGGACCGGGATGACGTCAAAACCGGCGTGATCACCTATAAGATCGCTGCCCATGCCGCCGATCTCGCCAAGGGCCTGCCAGGGGCACAGCGGCGTGATGATGCCCTGTCCCGTGCCCGTTTCGAATTCAGATGGGAAGATCAGTTCAATCTCTCACTCGACCCTGAAACCGCACGCGATTTTCACGATCAGACCCTGCCGAAAGAGGCCCATAAGGTCGCGCATTTCTGTTCGATGTGCGGTCCGAAATTCTGTTCCATGAAAATCTCGCATGACATCCGTGCCGAAGCGCAAAAGGAGGGCATGGAGGCAATGGCGGCCAAATTCCGCGAGGGCGGCACGCTTTATGTGCCTGTAGACAAAAAACCGGCATAGCGGCCCGGAGAACAAGACAAAACCAGCGTGATCCGGCGGCATCCGACGCCGGATCACCGGACCCCGCCTTTGGTGGCGGTTTCATGCTGTGTCCGAAGCGCATGTGCTGAAATCACAGAAAAACCACGTACCGCAAGTTGCGGCACTTACACTTCGTAGCGACTCCCATATCAAAGCCCAAACGCGTTGTTCCTGCTTATTCAGGCGGATTGGACACCTCGATCATCCTTAAATGACTGCAAAATGTGAAGTCGTAACGTTTATCGCCGATCTCGGTCAGGGTGAAGAACCGGAACCGGCCCGTAAGAAGGCCGAACTGACGGGAATTAAAGACAAACATATATATTGAGGATTTGCGCGAAGAATTTTTTCGCGGTTTCGCCTCTCCGATGTTCCGTGCCAGATTATTTCAAGAATAATAAGCAGATATTCAGCATAGTTTACCTGTTTTCATGACATCGAAAGAGATCGCGTTTGCATGCAAAAAATGCTGACGTTAAGTAAAAATAGAGCCTCGGTATCACTTCAACAATGTGCTCACAATTTTTGCAGCACGCGCAATCGGGTTCCAATCAGGATCACCCGTAGCGGCAAGACACCCTGCCTTTTGTGTATCTGCATAATGCTGATGATCAACTTTCGCTGTTCTCAGCGCTATCATCGTTTCGTCCGCGTCATAGCAAACCCGACCATAATTCCAATGGGCATAATCGGGATTGTCTCGCCATTCAGTATCCGACCTCCCGAGAAAAACACACGGTTTAGGTGACGATAAAAACTCGTAGACCTGACTGCTGACATCCCCGAGATAAATATCAGCGATACGTGTATACGTCATGTTTGTAGAAAGCACACTGCCGGGATCGCAATGTATATTCGGGTATTTGGCAAATTCTTTAATTGCCGCGCGATGTTCATTCGAGATCGCTTTGAACAGACGGATATGCGGCGCAAAGATGAAATTCATATCCGGTGTTGCCGCAAAACGGGTCAGCAAATCACGCCCGAAATCATGCCATGATGATAATCCGACGCTGAAATGCGGATTGTACAAGACAACCGGTGCGTCATTTTCAAAGAGTTGAGGCGGCTTTAAATTCAGTCGCCCAACCGCGCAGGTTTTAATATATCCTGTAACGTGACAAGTGCTTTCACTGACAAGTCCAAGCTCCAGCATCCGCCGTTTATCTTTCGCTCCGGCAACAAGCACATGATCAAAATGCCGGATACGTCTATCATAACTTTTCGCGCGGTCACCTGCACCGTGAGGAATATGAACGAACACCGGTAATCGCCTTGTAAAATAACGTAGTAGTGTCGACGTTCGCTCTGCAACTATTAAAGCATCAAGACGTTTAAGGTTAGCCTTAAAGGACAGTAAAGCCGCCAATTTAGGTGAAACAAAGCGTAAAAATTTTGCAGGCCTTAACACACGAATGTGAAAGTCGCTCACCCCAAGGTCGGTCAGAACATCCGCGCACAACTCCCGCTCTTCCGGCTGCGTTACAAAAATCATCACTTCAATGTTCTTTTGTAATGACAACCCAGCGGCAATCGGGATCAGGTGCAAAATATGATGCTTGCCCCCTATAAGCAACAAGCCAACAGTTTTCACGCAATCAGACATAAAAAACCGGCCGGTTTGGATAAGACATTAGCTGCTTTCCCAATTGACGATTACGGCAAAGGCATAACAAGGTTTTAGAGCCGGTCGGGATGAATTGTAGCGGTATTCGTACTTTATTAGACATCTGCAGATCAACGGATGACGCTTTGTAACATGGCTTCAACAGCACGAGTTGAATTCACGGGCAAAACCGCGTACCGACAGGCAAAAATATACCCTTCGGAGCGACTCTCATGTCAAAGCCCAAGCGCGTTGTCCTTGCTTATTCAGGCGGATTGGACACCTCGATCATCCTTAAATGGCTGCAAAAAGAATACGGCTGTGAAGTCATAACGTTTACAGCCGATCTCGGCCAGGGTGAAGAACTGGAACCGGCCCGTAAGAAGGCCGAACTGATGGGGATTAAAGACGAACATATATATATTGAGGATTTGCGCGAAGAATTTGTCCGCGATTTCGTCTTTCCGATGTTCCATGCCAATGCGGTCTATGAAGGGATTTATCTGTTGGGCACTTCGATTGCCCGCCCTCTGATTTCGAAACGTCTGGTTGAAATTGCGCGCGAAACAGGAGCTGACGCCATCGCCCACGGCGCAACCGGCAAGGGCAATGATCAGGTCCGTTTCGAACTGGCGGCCTATGCGCTGGAACCCGAAATCAAGGTCATTGCGCCCTGGCGGGAATGGGATCTGACCTCGCGGACAAAGCTGATCGAATGGGCCGAGGCGCACCAGGTTCCGGTGCCGAAAGACAAGCGCGGCGAGGCGCCCTTTTCAGTTGATGCCAACCTGTTGCACACATCATCCGAAGGTAAGGTTTTGGAGGACCCTGCCGAAGCCGCCCCTGACTATGTGTATCAGCGGACTGTTGCACCCGAGGACGCACCGGACACCCCCGAGCATATTGAGGTTACCTTCAAACGCGGTGATGCCTGCGCCATCAACGGCACGGAGATGTCTCCCGCAACAATCCTGACCGAACTGAATGAATACGGACGCAAGCATGGCATCGGCCGCATTGATCTGGTCGAGGGGCGCTATGTCGGTATGAAATCACGCGGCATCTATGAAACCCCCGGCGGGACGATCCTGCTGGAGGCCCATAGGGGCATTGAAAGCATCACACTGGATAGGGGGGCTGCGCACCTTAAGGATCAGCTTATGCCGCAATACGCCGAGCTGATCTATAACGGCTATTGGTTCAGCCCCGAACGGGACATGCTGCAGGCCGCGATTGATACCAGCCAGGTAAATGTCAACGGCACCGTGCGTCTGAAACTTTACAAGGGCTGCGTCTCTGTTGTCGGACGCTGGTCGGAGGCGGACAGCCTTTATTCCGAACAGCATGTAACGTTCGAGGATGACCGCGGCGCTTATGACCAGAAAGATGCTGCCGGTTTCATCCGCATCAATGCCCTGCGCCTGCGCCTTTTGGCCGCCCGTGACAAGCGCCTGAGCGGATTGCCGGAAACACCGGATGGCGATTTGCCAAGGTTTGATTAAAGCCTTTGAGACTCCGCCCAGGATCACCGCCGGGTACAGAGGCCGGAGCAAACCGGTCCTGCTGTCAGGCACGGTGTGACATGATATGAGCACCGGCCACCATGCCCTGCGCACAGACAGGCGCGGCCGGGGCATTGCTTTTATGCTCTGTGCATTTTTGTGCTTTACCGGCATAGATACCAGTGCCAAGTTGCTGGCGGAAACATTGCCGGCCTTTCAGGTCGTTTTTTTCCGCTATATCGGCCATGTGCTTATCGTTTCGGCTTTTTTCCTGCCATTGCAAGGGCTGGGGCTGCTGAAAGCCAACAGGACAGGCATACAGATCCTGCGCGCGGCTATTCTGGTGGTCGGGACATCATTCAATTTTTTCGCACTGGCATATCTTCCGCTGGCGGTGACAAGCGCGATTTTCTTTTTAACCCCACTGATGATCTGTGCGCTCTCCGTCCCGTTTCTGGGAGAAAAGGTCGGCCCGCGCCGCTGGGCCGCGATTTTGATCGGATTTCTTGGTATCGTCATTATCGTCCGCCCCGGCGTCGGGGAGGTACACTGGGCATGGCTGTTGTCCCTTGGTGCGACATTCTGCGCTTCGGTTTATATGATGCTAACCCGTGTTATCGCCGGAGAAGATACCACGGAAACCAGTCAGTTTTACGCGTCTTTTATTCCCGCCTGTGCCATCTTTCCTATTGCGCTGTGGGTGTGGGTCTGGCCGTCGGGTGTCGTGGAAATTACGCTCGTAATTCTGATAGGTTTTTTCGGATGGGCCGGGCATCAATGCGCAATTATCGCACACCGCATGGCCCCGGCCTCTACTTTGGCACCGTTTGTCTATACCCAGATTCTCTGGATGACCGGTGCGGGATACCTGTTTTTCAATGATGTGCCGGATGTGTGGGTATTTGCCGGTGCTGCCATCGTCATCGCCAGCGGATTGTATATCTGGCTACGCGAGCTGCAATTGCAAAAAACACCCCGGACAGCATCCCCGGTGATGTAAACCGGCGCGGGCCAAGCTCCCGTATCAGATTCGGACACTTACGGCGTTAACCACAGCAAAAACCACAACCGGAGATATATAAAATTCAGCAAAAGTTTTAGCAAAAACAGCTCTATTCAGGCTTAAATCCGTAAATAACCTTAATGGAGATTGCGCTTTTAAAAACCGGTCAATACGAGTTAACCATATTGAAAACCGTATCCGGGGACCGACATATGACGCTTCACTCCAAAGCCCTGCTCGCTCTCCTCCTCACCTCCGCGATTGTCACTCCGGCGGCGGCGGATATTTTCGGTAAACCGGAACAGTCGGCCGCACCAATCCACAGTCAGTATGGCGGCATCGGCCTGTTGAAAACACGCACAGCCCGCTTTGCGCCGGATTCAACTCTGGCCACATCGGTCAGCTGGAATGACCAGCAACAACGCTATGCTCTGACATTCCAGGCGGCACCATGGCTTGAAACCACTTTCAGCTATACAGGCTTTGAAATCGAAGGAAGAAGTGACACGTTCGACCGCCAGTTCGATGTCAAACTCAAACTCTGGAATGAAGGCACTTACATCCCTCAGGTCGCAGTCGGGCTTCAGGATTTTCTCGGAACCGGCCTTTTCGCCGGTGAATACATCGTTGCCAGCAAGCAGATCGGGCCGCTTGATTTATCATTCGGCGTCGGTTGGGGGCGTTTAGGCTCCAGAGCAGATGCATCCAACCCCCTTACTGATATCTCGCAACGTTTTGCAACACGTAACGATTCAAGTGATCAGGGCGGTGAAGTTAATTTCAATTTCTTCAGTGGTGAAGACATCGGCTTTTTCGGTGGCGTGTCCTATCAGACCCCGATTGACGGGCTGCAATTGGTTGCCGAATATGACAGCGATGACAATGCGGTTGTTCAGGACAGAAATGACAATCCTTTTAATTTCGGGGCAATCTATAATGTCTCGCCCGGTGTCCAGCTCGCCGCATCTTATCTCGGGCTTGATGACATCAATCTGCAGGCAAGTTTTTCCGCTCCTGTAGCTGAAGTGACGCAGGATAAACCGAACAGCGACCCGCCACCGTTATTTTATTTGCGTGAACATATTCCGGCACAGGATGGCGGACCGGACGGATTGCTGGCTCCAATCGCGCCGCCTGTCTTTACACCGATCGAAACCAAAGACATCACCTTCGGTGAAACGCTGCAAAGCGACCTTAATCGCCTTGGAATTGATCTTATCAGCTATGAGGCGGGACGCGACGCTCTTCGCTTAAAGATCACGAACAACCGTTACCGTTCCACGGCAAAGGCGGTTGGTCGCACCGCAAGGATACTATCCCGTTATGCCCCCGCACATATCGAAACATTCTATGTGGTTGTTGAAAATCGTGCGCTGGATATTTCCGAAATAAAACTTAACCGTAACACACTGGAAGCCTCGGCGCGAGAGATCGGGTATTCCGTTGATCCACCATCTTTGGGCTTTGCCTATATAGCACCCGGCACGGAACCGGTAAACGGCACCGTCAAAAACTTTGACAGCTACCCTAAGTTTGACTGGTCTATCGGACCGGATCTTGTTTATGGCCTTTTCGACCCTGACGATCCTCTGCGCGCCGAACTGCGGGCGCTTGCGAAAGGCAGTGTCGAGCTCCTGCCGGGTCTGAGCTTTTCCGCAACTGTCGGCACCGAAATCATCGGCAACCTTGATGAAGCGAACCGGCCATCGAACTCGGTCTTACCGCGTGTGCGCAGTGAGGCCAACAGATACAGTGAGGAAACCGATGTCGGTGTATTCCGGCTTGCAGGCGATTACGTTTTCGACGTCGCGCCCAATGTCCATGGCAAAGTTACAGCCGGCCTTTTAGAGCAGATGTTTGCCGGTGCAGGTGGTGAAGTCCTCTGGACACCGCCCAATTCCCGCGTTGCCCTTGGCGGAGAAGTCTATTACGCGCGCCAGCGTGACTTTGACACGCTGTTTTCTTTTCAGGATTACGACGTTGTAACAGGCCATGTCAGTCTCTACTATGATACCCCCTTAAAAGACTGGGACTTAGCCATTCATGCGGGCCGGTATCTTGCACAGGATTGGGGTGCTACTTTTGAAGTGTCAAAACGCTTTCCGAACGGCTGGGAAGTCGGGGCCTTTGCAAGCTTCACGGATGTGCCCTTTGACGAATTCGGCGAGGGCAGTTTCGACAAGGGTCTGACGCTCTCCATCCCTCTGGATTGGGGTCTGCAGCGGGACACAAAATCACGCGCCTCGCTTAATCTGCGCCCGATCCAGCGCGATGGAGGTCAGCGCCTGAGACCCGGCTCAAGATTATTCGGACTTGTCCGTGACGGTTTGCAGCGCGAAGTTTCACCGCAATGGGACACATTTGCACATTAAGGAGGGCGTTATGATACGATACGGTCTGGCTGTCTGTTCAGCGATCTGTTTTTCAATTCTCTCCGCCTGTTCGAATGGAGACTTTATCTACGGCAAAGCGCTCGGCGATATCTCCCAGATAACCGGGGTCAGCACTGGACTGGAACCAAAGGAAGATACACTTCCAAGAGGCATTGCGGCCACGGCAGCCGCGTCCGGTCCTCCTTTGATCGTCGGATTTAATGATATCCGTGTCGCAATTCCGCTGGTTGCAGAAAGCGGTCAGAGTCTGACCTATGTTGCACCGGACGGGTTTGTCATTTCGATGAACAAAGGTTTTGTAACCCGGACCTCCGGCCTGGGCACTGACCTGAACGGGGTTTACCTGCCTGCGGATACACCTATATTTGCAGGTCTGAATAAGGCTGCAAAAGACGAACTAACCATAGAGCGGATTTACGAATACTGGGAAAAAAGCCGGATTAAACAGGATACAGTGCGCTGCGAATTCACTAGTCGGCCACGCAAAAACGGCGGGGCTGTGATTGATGAAATCTGTAGCCGCTATTTCGAAGATAAGGCTTTTACAAACCGCTACTGGACAAAAGCGGATGATACGATCGAGTGCTCGCGGCAGTGGATCCACCCGAAGCTCGCACCGCTGCAGTTTTTCTCGACTGATCAGCAGGCACTGACGCTGGATTTGACACAAAACGGCTGTTGAGGCGCGCTTACGCGCCGAAGCTATTGTCTTTTAAGATTTCGACACCGGCAATGCGCCAGACGCCGTCCACATTGCGCATCGCATATTCCGCGATAAATGGTACACCAGCCTGGTCCACGATCCGCAAACGCTGGATAATAACGTCACCGCGCGGGGCAGCGTCAAGAAACTCGATATCCGAAGGATTCCAGACCATCGGATAACCGTTGCGGACCATCCGCCCGAACACATCAGGCGTCGGGAAAATCCGCTTAATATTCGGGGCCGCAAACGTATAGGCTCGCGCTATCGCCTCATCCCGGAACGCATCGAGTTGGGACTGGATCACGGAGCGCGCGGCCTGTGCGCCCTCCGGTTCTTCTGCTGCGGCAGGCAACAGGGATAGAGCAAGGCAAAAAGATGCCGCGAATATAGAGTTCAGCGCTCTCATATTTTTCTCCGGTTTGCCCGATAGATGGTAGCGCAGGGAAGCGGACCGGCAAGCTGTCCACCGCCTAGCGGTCCCGATAAAGTTTTCCCATCCGCTGCATGGCCAGCGCATAACCCTGGATACCAAATCCGGCAATCATGCCTTCGGCCCGTTGGCTGACGTAGGAAAAATGCCGGAATGCCTCCCGCTTGTGAATGTTAGAGACATGGACCTCCAGCACCGGCCCCTCAAACGCGGTCAGAGCATCGAGAATGGCGACCGAGGTATGTGTAAAGGCCGCCGCATTGATAATGATGCCGAACGCATTGTCCCGCGCCTCATGAATCCAATCTATAATTTCATATTCACGGTTCGACTGATGAAAGCGCTGTTCCAGGCCCTGATTATCACAAACCGCACGGCACTGCGCCTCCACATCAGCGAGTGTCTCATGCCCGTAAAGATGCGGCTCGCGCTGTCCGAGCAAATTCAGGTTCGGGCCGTTCAGCACATAGACAAGATTGCTCACCGGATCACTTCCTCATTACAACTCATTGTGTATCACGACTTACAATAGCGTTTCCCACACGGACGGATGCCGTTCAACTCTTTAAGCAAGGCTCACACGCTGTCCTGTCCGTGCGCTTTCCATCACCGCGACAGTGGCCGCCAGACTGCGCGTTGCATCGGCGGCATCAATGCGCGGGGGTTCTTCACCGCGAATGACCGCCGCAAAATGCCTCATCTGAACCGTATAGGCATCCTCCGCCGTAAGCGGAAAAGCTTCGCGGGTCAGCGGCTGTGTCCAGTCAAAAGGCGGTGCCGCATGGTTCCACAGCACCAGATTCGGAAATTCCAGCGACCCGTCCCGCCCCATAAAGCGCATGGCATTCTCACCGGTCCGGGGAATCGAAATATTTTCGCCCAGCGCCATTTCCCACGTCCAGGGCGACGTTGCCTGATCGGAGAGGATAAAGCTGCCGAGTGCGCCGGAGGAAAACCGTATGGTCAGCGCCGCGACATCCTCTTTTTCCCAGCCGAGAATGGGGCTGCCAACCTCCGCCATCACACTTTCGACTTCGCCGCAAATATAGCGCATAGCGTCCATGTCATGAATCAGATTGGTGACGACCGGACCGGCCTGCCATTTTTTGCGCCAATCCGGATCGTAATAGCTTTCATGCTTGCGCAGCGTCCATTGACCGCTGACCGCGACCAGCGGGCCGAGCGCACCGCCCTGTACCAGATCGCGCGCCTTTTCGACCTGCGGATAATACCGCCGCTGATGAGCGACCAGCACATGCAGGCCTGTTTTCGTGGCCCCGGCAACAATCTGCTGTGCCTCATCAACCGTTGCACAGATCGGTTTTTCAATCAGCACATGCGCCCCGGCCTTCAGTGCCGACAGTGCCGGGCGCAAATGATGCTCGGTCGGCGTACTGATAATTACACCATCGCACTGCGCTCCGGCCAGCATGGATGCTGTATCGGCAAAAAGCGGGACACCCGCCTCATGTGCCGTTTTTTCAGCCACCGCAGACGGATCGGCAATCGCGCATAATTCAATATCGTCACAGTCACGGATTGCCCCGATGTGGCGCTGTCCGATCACACCGGCCCCGACCAGTCCCAGTCGTATTTCAGCCACAGGCCTTCTCCTGCACAAACCCCGCGTGACTAAGTGAACGCGACATCAAACGCCCCCAGAACCCCGAAATTCGCTCTGATGCGTCCGCCTTTTGTCACTGCCTGCGGCACGGTCAGTGTGCCCGACAGCAACAGATCACCGGCATGAAGGGATAGCTTTTTGTGCGCCAGCAGGTTTGCCAGTGCAGCAATTGTCTCGAACGGATCGGACCGCATATCCCCGAAAAGGTTATCCGCCACCGCACCGTCATTCACCGTCAGAGTAATGTCGTGCCGCGCATAATCAAAACCCTGCGCCTCATGGGACACCGGGTTGAAAACACCGGCAATGCATACCCCGTTATCGGCAACGCTCATCAGCGAAAGATCACTTTTGGATGCACCCGGCATCTCAAAGCGCGTTCCGATGATTTCCAGCGCCGCATAGAGCGACACCAGCGGTGCGACCTCTTCTGCAGTCCATGGCGTATCCCGCAAAGGCATATCCGCTTTGAGACGAAAACCGAATTCCGGCTCAACGCGCGGATTCGGGCACGCCCCCAGATCAATCGTCAGCTGCTCACCGAAAAAGACCGACGGCTCGAACAGCCGCCCCGGGATGATATCCTCATGCCCGTCGCGTTTTCGAACCGCAACCGTCGTTGCCCCAATCTTCCAGCCCTTTGACGGCAGGGCCAAAGCTGCGGCCATTCTGTCCTGTGTGTAATAGGATTCAAGCCTGCTGCGCGGGATATCCTGTTCGGCAATTGAACCGATGACGCCCTTTTCTTTCCACGCGGCTGCAAGGCGGTCTGCAAGGGCATCAAGTGCGGTCTGTCTGCTCTCTTCAATCACATGCATCTCTTCTCATGACTCAGTTCCCGCACTGCGTATCACCCGAGCAACCGCGTCAGTATCTCAAAAAGGTCACGGGAACAGGCGGGCCGGTCCACAAGCCGCTGCATCTCGGCACGTATTTTTTCACGGCGCGGCCCGCCAAAACGGCGCCATGTCTCAAAAGCCGTAGCCATGCGCGCCGTGGTCTGGGGATTCATGCTATCCAGCCATTCAAGCTGTTCCGCAAAAAAGGCATAGCCGGACCCGTCCGCCGCGTGAAAGCGGTGATGATTGGCCGCAAACGCACCGACGAGCGAGCGGAAGCGGTTCGGATTGATCCAGTCAATCCCATCCGAAGCCCGGATTTTACGTACCCGTTCCAATGTGTCCCCACCCGGGGCAGTGGCCTGCAGCATCAGCCATTTATCCAAAACCAGCGGATCGTTTTTCCAGCGCTCATGGAATGCACCCAGCGCTTTTTCCGCCTCGTCCCCGCCCAGAGAAACCAGCACACTCAGCGCTCCGGCACTGTCGGTCATGTTATCAGCGGTTTCAAAATGCGCAGCAGCAAGATCGCGGACCGCGGGTGTCTCCAGATCGGCAAGGCGGGTCAGCGCGGTCAGTTTCAGCGCACGTTTGCCGGCACTTGCGGCGTCGGGACTGAAAGCGCCGGGTGTTGCATTGGCGTGATAGGCGGCCATCAATGCGGCCTCACCCGCCTTCGCCACCGCTTTGTTCAATGCCTTTGTCGCAGCGGCAACCGCATCAGGGTCCACGACATTGCCGCGCTGTGCCAGATGATCGGCCAGCATCGCATCCGATGGCGTTGACAAAAGCAATGACAGAAATGCCGGATCGCCTCCGCGTTCCAACGCCCTTGAAAGCGCCTCAGGGTAAAGCGGATTGAGCGGCTCTCCGTTCAAAAAACCATTCAGGGTCAAAAGCGCCAGCTCACGCCCTGCCTCCCAACGGTTGAAAGCATCCGTATCAAACGACAAAAGCAGCGCCAGCTCCTCCGGCGCGCGCTCATACTCCAGTATCACCGGCGCGGAAAACCCGCGCAGGATCGAGGGAACCGGTTTTTCCGACGTACCGTTAAAGCGGAAAACCTGCTCCGCGCCGGTCAGTTCCAGCACATGGGTTTCGCCGGCCTGACCATCATATGTGAGAGATAGCGGCTCGCCTGATGCAGACAAAAAGCCGACCGAGACCGGCATATGCAGTGGCTGTTTGCCCTCCTGCCCGGGTGTCTGGGCGGTGTGCTGGCGCAGGGCCAGAACCGTTTCCGCTCCCTCCTGCTCAAGCGATGCCGAAAGGCGCGGTGTCCCCGCCTGTGACCACCAGAGCGCAAATTGCGTCAGATCAAGGCCCGTGGCATCCTCAAAACACTGCCGGAACTGTTCAATCGTACACGCCTGTCCGTCGTGGCGTTCAAAGTAAAGATCCGTTGCCTTACGATACCCTTCCGCGCCGACCAGCGTATGCAGCATCCGGATAACTTCCGCACCCTTTTCATAGATGGTCGCAGTGTAAAAGTTATTGATCTCAATATACTCTTCAGGCCGCACGGGATGGGCCAGCGGTCCGGCATCCTCGCGAAACTGCCGCGCGCGCAACATCCCGATTTCTTTGATCCGCAGAACATCCGCAGAGCGCATATCCTCGGAAAACTGCTGATCCCGGAAAACCGTCAGGCCTTCTTTGAGGCAAAGCTGAAACCAGTCGCGGCAGGTGATGCGGTTGCCGGTCCAATTGTGAAAATACTCATGGGCGATCACACTTTCTACGGCGAGAAAATTGGCATCCGTCGCGGTTTCAGGCGATGCAAGCACGAGGCGGGTGTTGAAGATATTCAGCCCCTTATTCTCCATCGCACCCATATTGAAGTCATCCACCGCGACAATCATAAACAGCGGCAGATCATATTCGCGGCCATAGGCCTCTTCGTCCCATTTCATCGAACGCTTAAGCGAATCCATGGCGTAATCGCATTTATCCTCATCGCCCGGACGCACAAAGATCTGCAGTTCAACATCCCGCCCGCTCATGGTCGTGAATG
>CALFWP010000107.1 GCA_937927905.1 uncultured Neomegalonema sp. | reverse complement strand
GTCCGTGACCGTGATCAGCCCGATCTGATTATTTCGCGGCAGCTGCAGACCCGTTTCACGGATTACAGCCTTGATTTCTTCAGCGGTGCGCTGATTTTCAATCGCCCGATTTCACAGAATACGCCGGAACTAAACCCCGTTTCCATCCGGGTGACATATGAAACCACCGAAGGGGCCGGAGATGATTATCTGGTCTATGGCGGTGAAGTGCGGCTTGAACCCATCGAAGGCATTGCCGTTGGATACCGCGAGGTCCGTTCCGATGCGGAGCGTGGTCTCGATGAACGCAGGACGGTGCGGTCCGCTTATGCCGAAGCCGAGTATAACGGCTGGGGCAAAATTCAGGTTGAGGGGTCCCAAACTGTCAATCAGTTCGGCGAAACCGGTAATGCAGGACGTATTGCCTATGAATTCAAAGGTTCAGAGCACACGGTCCGTGCTGAAGCCGCGCGGACGGATGAGGATTTTGATGCTCCGAATTCCTATCTGGGACCGGGGCGCGAGGAAATCCGTATCACCACGGATCATACCGTTATCGAGGGTCTGAATGTTAATACCGATACGCTTTATACGCGGGATGTGGAAACACGGGACCGCAGAATAGGGTCTGAAATTACCGCCCGTTACGCCGTTGATCCGTCGCTGGATCTTATTGCCGGAGGGCGCGCTGTGGAAACGCGTGGCGGCAGTGGGGACCGCAACACGGTTTACAGCGGAATTGCGGGTGCCGGCTGGCGACCGTCCATTCTGCCGGGTGCCTCTTTCAAGGCGGAGTTTGAGCAGGATTTCACTGAAACCGAAAACTGGCGGGTGACCGTAGGCGGCGACTATCAGTGGAGCCCGACAGTGCGGTTTTATGCCCAGAATGAAATTTCAAGCGCCGATACCGGATTCTTCGGTATTGGGGATGGTGCGGATACAAACTTTACCACCCGCGCCGGTGCCGAATACCATATCAGTGATAATATCAGCGGATTTTCCGAATTCCGGCGGAGTGCCAATACCGCCAGTGATGGTGGCGTGGCCAACGGTCTCAGTGCCAGGTGGGATGTCACCGAGTATCTGGCAATGCGGTTGGCTGCGGAACATGTGGAACCGATCGGTGCTGATGATGACCGGACCACATCCCTGTCCTTTGGTGTGGCCTATGAAAATGACGAAAAGGGTCTGATCTGGCGCAATGATGCTGAAATCGAGCGCGATGAGCGGGGATTGGGGCTGAGTGCGAATACGGCCTTCGGATACGAGTTCAACGAGGACTTCACGTTCCTGGCCCGCAACCGTTTTGCCAATGATTTGCGGGATCAGAACCGCCTTCGTGACCGCTTGCGGCTCGGGTTTGCTTGGCGTCCGGCGTATGACAACCGCCTTCGGGCGCTCGGGCTTTACGAATTCGAGATTGACGATGATCAGGCCTCGACAGAACGCGCCCATCGCTGGAGTTTCGGGGGCACTTATGCGCCGACGGATGATATACGCCTGAACGGGAGATATTCGGGAGAGTATTTTGATATAGACAGCGCAGGGTTTGCGGCGGAGTCAACTCTGCATCTCGGGCGCGCAGGGGCCGAAGTTGATTTCGGGCTTGATTTTCTTGGTGATGAATTCGGTCGTGACCGTTTCGCGTTGGGTGCTCATGTATCCGCTTTCACGGACAATGACGGTGATAATGTCACATTGGGAGCCGGTGTTGAGCTTAAGGCAAACATCGTCGAAAATGTACAGCTGGGCGTCGGTTATAATTATATCGACGTTGAAGAAGAGCGCCTGAGAGATTTGTATCAATCCGGATTTTTTGCGCGGCTGCGGATCAAACTGGACGATTCAATCTGGGATGAATTCGACAAAACCGGGTTCACATCCGGTATCGGGTCCCCGCAATGACCCTGTGATACAGGTGCCTCGCAAAAAATTTGTTTGAAAAAGGGATTTACACGATCTTAGCTGCCTGAAGGGGAGTTAAAATGTGATTTGCGAGGCCTTATATTTATACCTGCGAATGTTGGCCGCCGTCGTTTTGCCGGTTATGTTAATTGCGGGCAGTGTAAAGCCCGCTTTTTCGGAAGGGGTTTTTCCGGCATTTGTTAAATCCGGTGTCTGCATTTCGGTGACTGCGATTCATGAAGGCAATCAGTATGGTTTGTCGGAAAACGGCCGTACAGTTCACTGGCAAACAGTCAGCCGTACCTCTGATGCAGAACGCAGGCGCAGAAACGAATTGCGACTGTGTTTCTTCAAACGCGGAACGCAAATCGCGGTCAAGGCCTATTCCTGGGTGAATGACGGATGGAGCGGACCGCACGCATCCGGATTGAGGGATGTTCTTGTTACACGCGATTTAAGCGGCAAAAAACTGGAATCGGGGTGCCTCGCCATTCACCGTGAACTACCGGGTGGCTACGGACGTTTAAAACACGTCATGAAATCGGATAAAATCTGTGATCTGAGCGACCGGTTCCGTATTCATCATGAGCGTGTGATTGATGAAGGCGATAAACGGGACGGGACACCGGCTCGCGTCCTCAGAAAGATATTTACTGCGAATATTGTACATTCGGAACCGCCGTTGCCGGACGCAGATATTGCCACTACGGTTCCAGCTTGGAGCTTTCATCTTTTCACCGTTTTTACTAAGATTCAAGAGACCCACAGTGGATGGGATTTGAAGAGTCTGAGGCATTTTATTCCAGTGAAACTCACCCTGAATATTCCAGAGGCCTTTTTCTAAGAAAATCACAGGCTTCTCATTATTGGATAAAACCGTAGCCATTTCTCCGTTTGAAGTGACATGTAAGGGCCAGGTCTTACTATTGCCGGGCAGTTGAATCCATGAGGGC
>CALFWP010000106.1 GCA_937927905.1 uncultured Neomegalonema sp. | reverse complement strand
GCGGTGCAGTCGTGCGATGTGCAGCGTCAAGACCCGCACCAGACCCGGCAGGCTGGCGGCCTGTGCCTCAAGACGGTCAAACAAGTCCGGCACGTCCCTGACACGCCCCTGCATGACAGCCTGAATCGCCTCTTCGAATCCGGCTTCGGCAGAGGGCGGGGCAATGGCCAGGATATCTTCAGCTGTAATTATGCCGCCCTCCGGGGCACAAAGGGCCAGAATTTCGGCAAAGCGCATGGCCTCACCGTGCTGCATTCCCTGTACTACATCGCCCAGTACGCGGGTGGCCCCGCCCTCCAGCGGCGGTGCACCAAGACGGTTCATCGCTGCGGTGACTTCACCCTCCAGCGCCATGCCCTCTGCCGGATAAAAGGGCAAGGCTATTGCCCTGTCGTCCTTTTCGATCAGTTTGCGCAACCTGGATCCAGCGGACAGTGCGTCTGCTGTAACCACCAGGGTCGCCCCGCCCGTCATCAGATCAATAGCGTTTTCAACCGCACCGGCCAGCGCATCCGTCGCGCCGGTCAGGACCACCACACGGTCTCCGCCACCAAAACTGATGGCATTGCATTCATCGCTGAGGCGGGCGGCATCTTTTTTAACCGCATCAATGGACAGACGGGCCAGCCGGAACGGGTCATCATCGCCGCCCAGCAATGTGCGCACCAGAGCCTCCCGCTTATCCGTAACAAGCGTCGGGTCCGGACCGTAAAGCAGGATCGCATGATGTTGCGGATCGGGGTTTCTGATGTATCCGGCGCTGCGGTTCGCTGACAGCTTTGCCATATCAGCAGCCGGTATCAGGGCAGTGTGTCACGCCAGCCATGCCGGGTCATAGGCTGCTGCGAGGCGGCGGGAGATTTTATCGGCGACATCCTCGGCGGCACGGGCCTGAACCTCACGTTCGGAAACCAGTGTCGCAAATTGTGAGGCGGTTGCGTTAAAGGCGGCAATGCTGCGCGCCTCGTCATTATAAAGCGGTGCCTGTTCGCCATTGCGCCGTAAAACGTAATCCACATCAAGTGTCAGGTTGAAACGTGTGATTTCGTCATTTTCTTCAATAAGCAGGCCGTCGCGGGTGACATTCGCATTAACCGTCAGGGTCAGCGGAGCCTCTGCGGAGGCAGGACGCAGGTTTTCAATCAGGGCTTCGCGCAAACGGAACGGCAATTCACCGCGCGCCGCGATAATGCGCACATTGCCCAGTAACCGTCCCGGACCTTTGCCGGTGCCGCCACCGTAAAGAGGGCGAAAACCGCATCCGGCCAGGGCAAACCCGCATAGCAAAACCGACCGGCGCGGCATATGCGCTACGCCTTTTTGCTTATGCAGGGTTTTATCAGACCACGACATTGATGATTCGCCCGGGTACGACGATGATTTTTTTCGGTGTCGCGCCATCAAGACATTTTATAATCTCGGGTTCCGCGAGCGTAATGCTTTCAACACTTGCCTTATCCGCATCGGCGGCAACGCGTATTTCGGCGCGCCGCTTGCCGTTGACCTGAATCGGCATGGTAACAAGGTCATCTATGGTCAGTGCGTGCTCTACAACCGGCCAGGATACCTCTGCCAGTATGGTGTCATGTCCCAGTGCCTGCCAGCATTCCTCGGCCAGATGCGGTGTCATCGGTGCCATGAGTTTCGCCAGTGTTTCAAGGGCTTCACGTAAGGCCCAATCCGCCCCATCCCCCTTGCCTTTAAAACCGGCGGCCGCGTTGGTCAGTTCATAAAGGCGCGCAACAGCCTTGTTAAAGCGAAAGGCTTCAATGTCTGCGGTTGCGGCTTTGATGGCCTTGTGCGTGACCTTGCGCAGCGCTGCCGCCGCATCATCCATTGCGGGCATTGCGGTACCGGCGGGGGGGATACGGGGCAGCGCCTCTTCGGTGATCCGCCAGACGCGTTGAATGTGGCGTGCGGCACCCTCCACACCGGCCTCTGTCCATTCCACATCCCTGTCAGGGGGCGAATCGGACAGCATGAACCAGCGCGCGCAATCGGCGCCGTATCCGGCGATAATCGCTTCCGGATCCACTGTATTCCGCTTGGATTTGGACATCTTGATGATTGCACCGGTTTTGACCGGTTCGCCATCGGATTTCAGAATGTAATCCCCTTCGCCGATACGCTCGACCTCCTCGGGGGTGAAATACACCTCGCGCCCCTGATCCATGCGCGAATATGTTTCGTGTGTCACCATCCCTTGGGTGAACAGTGCCTTGAACGGTTCCACGCTGGCGTCGGACAGATGACCGGTCTTTGCCATGGCCCTGGCGAAAAAGCGGGAATAGAGCAGGTGCAGTATCGCATGTTCAATCCCGCCGATATACTGATCCACCGGCAGCCAGCGGTCCACAACACTGCGGTCTGTAGGTGTCGCGTGACGCGGTGCGGTAAAGCGGGCGAAATACCAGGACGAATCGACAAATGTATCCATCGTGTCGGTTTCGCGGGTCGCGCTTTTTCCACAGGACGGACAGGGCGTTGTCTTCCAGGTTTCGTGCCGTTCCAGGGGATTGCCGGGTTTGTCAAAGCTGACATCCTCGGGCAGTTTGACCGGCAGGTTTTCTTTTTTCTCCGGAACAACGCCGCATGCGTCGCAATGAACAACGGGTATCGGACAACCCCAGTAACGCTGTCTGGAAATACCCCAATCGCGGAGGCGGTAGTTGGTTTTCTTTTCGCCCTTGCCCGTTGCGGCGATTTTGTCCGCTACAAATTCTTTTGCGGCCTCGATTTCCATCCCGTCCAGGAAATCCGAATTGATGATCCGGCCGGGGCCGGTATAGGCTTCAGTCCCGACACTGAAGGCTTCATCACCTCCGGGCGCGACAACAGGCAAGACCTTCAGACCGTATTTGCGGGCAAAATCAAGATCGCGCTGATCATGGGCGGCACATCCGAAAATCGCACCGGTGCCGTAATCCATAAGAATAAAATTCGCTATATATACTGGGAATAATTCGTCTGTGAACGGGTGGCGGACTTGCAACCCTGTATCAAAGCCCTTCTTCTCGGCCTTTTCCAGCGCCTCTTCAGAGGTGCCGATGGCTTTGCATTCGGCGCGGAAGGCCGCCAGACCGTCAACCCTGTCGTCGAGACTGATAGCCAACGGGTGATCGGGCGAGATGGCGGCAAAACCCATTCCGAACAGGGTATCAGGGCGGGTCGTGTAGACTTCCAACTCTTTATAGTCCGGAATGATTGTGTTTTCCGCAATGTCGAAACGCATTTGCAGACCGCGGGATTTTCCGATCCAGTTGCGCTGCATCGTCCTGACCTTATCCGGCCAGCCGTCGAGTGTATCAATTGCGCTCAGTAGCTGCTCGGCAACATCAGTGATGCGAAAAAACCACTGTGTTAAATCGCGTTTTTCAACCACAGCGCCGGAGCGCCAGCCCTTTCCGTCGATGACCTGTTCATTGGCCAGGACCGTCATATCAACAGGGTCCCAGTTCACGGTCGCATTTTTCCGTGTTAGTAGCCCCGCATCGAGAAAATCGATAAACATCGCCTGCTGTTGGGCATAGTATTCGGGATCGCAGGTTGCAAATTCACGGTCCCAGTCAAGAGACAGTCCCATGAGTTTCAACTGGGCGCGCATGGCGTCAATATTGGCGTATGTCCATGTCCCGGGGTGGGTTTTGCGTTCCATGGCCGCATTTTCCGCCGGCATTCCGAACGCATCCCAGCCCATGGGATGCAAAACGTCATAGCCCTGAGCGCGCTTTACCCGTGCAACAACATCTCCCATGGCATAATTGCGGACATGGCCCATATGGATGCGCCCGGAAGGATACGGAAACATCTCCAATACATAGTATTTCGGCTTTGCAGGATTGTTTTCCGCCTTAAAGCACCCGCGATCATCCCAGACCGCGCGCCATTTAGGTTCTGCCGTATTCGCTTCATATCGCGCCATTCGCGCATCACTCCGGGCCGCTTATAAATATGCCGGTGTTCTGGCAGTCTGCAACCTTTTGTTCAATGCCGAAATTCATAATCCCGTATCAATCAAAGCGGCCCTTAATGTCAGGCGTCCTGCATATATGCATATATAATGTGCTGTTTCGGGTTATAAGGATGAACCATCAAGTTCCACAACTCTAAGCTCACGCGCGCGGAGCAGGATTTTGTCTTTGACCTGTTGCGATGTTTGTGGGTTCACGCTTGCCGATATCCATGCACCGCTTTCCGACAGAGTTTCCCTGAAGACTGATACACTCAATGCACGGGCGGTCAGTTCTTTGCCGTCAATTCTAGCTGTCACGCGGACACGTTCATCCGGTGTGGCCGGTGATGCGCCCCATTCTGTGGTAATGATTCCCGAAAACGGGTCTGTAGAGGCCAGCGGTAGAAAACTTAAAGTGTCCAAAGACGCGCGCCAGAGAAATTTGTTAACGGGCAGGCCGTCAGCCTGTGTGTCGTTGCCGCTGTTCAGGATATTGGAAATAAACCCGTTTTCGCTGGTAATGCTGTCATTGGGGCTGTCAAAACCCCGGCTTTCCACTTTGTTGGTTGGCGTGTTTTCGACAACACCTTGCTCAAGAACAGCGCAGGAGGCCGCTATCATCAGCGGAAACCCCGCAGCAATGTACATAATAGATTTTAAATGAACCACTCGATTCTCCGGCAATTGAAAACGTTAACAAATTCTTTCCGCAGTGACATTACCGTTAAACAACCGGAACGAAAAGCCTGTCATTTGGCACCGGTCATCCAAATCTGTGGCGTAATTGATACAAACGAGCGTGTTGCTAATGTTCTGTTAGCCGCATGGTTGACCGAAGGGCGTTTTATACAGAATTTGATTTCCAGGAGGGGCACATTGCCCGATCCGAT
>CALFWP010000105.1 GCA_937927905.1 uncultured Neomegalonema sp. | reverse complement strand
CGCACCAACAATCACCGTGTTGATTTCTCTGACTGACATATGTGCTGTGATCCCGCAGGTTTGTACGGGATTATTTAGTGTGAGAACAGACCCGTTCCGTCAAGTCCCTGCCGCAACGGGCCGTGAATTATACCGTCTTCGGCTGTATGGAGTGTCAGGCGACATTGCCCTGATTGCCCTTTGGTACGACCCGTTCAATCGGTAGCCAGATTGTAACCGCAGTTCCCGAATCCTTTTGCGATTCCACATCAAGTTTTCCGCCGTGCAGTTCTGCCAGGGACCGGGCAATCGGCAGACCGAGACCGGTGCCTTCGTGCTGACGGGATAATTCGCTGTCAATCTGCCCGAATTGTTCCAGTGCGACCGCGACTTCTTCTTTGGTCATTCCGATGCCGTTATCACTCACGGAAATCATAAGACCCTGCGGAGGCTGTAATTCTGCGCGCAGTGTGATGCGGCCGCCCGGCGGGGTAAATTTGACCGCATTTGACATCAGATTGAGTATCACCTGCTTAATACGGCGCCCATCGACAAAGACGAACGGTAAAGGCTCGGGTATCACCAACTGTATGCTCAGGCCGGCCTGTGATGCGCGTTCGTGCAGCAATTGCCGGCATTTCGAGAGAATAACGGCAATATCGGTTTCCTCTTCCACCAGCTCGATTTTGCCTGCCTCGATTTTGGACAGGTCGAGGACATCATTGATCAAAGACAGAAGGTGCTGTCCGGAGCTATGAACGCTTTCGGCGTATTCTTTGTACCGGTCGCCAATCGGACCGAAAATCTCGTCTTTCATCACTTCGGCAAAACCGATGACCGAGTTAAGCGGTGTGCGCAGCTCATGACTCATGTTTGCGAGGAATTCGGATTTTGATTTGTTGGCTTCCTCTGCGCCCTTACGGGCCTGATCCATGGTTTTCTGTGCTGTTTTCATCTCGGTGATGTCCAGCATGTAACCCTGGGCTATCCGTACTGTAGAACCGTCTTTGCGCCTCGAATCCAGGACTGTCAGCATATTGCGCATATGAACAAGACGACCGTCCGCGCTGCGGACCTTATATTCAACAGTGGCATAGCCCCCGCTTTCGAGGGGGCCGATGCTATCTGCCACTTTGCGCCTGTCTTCCGGATGGACATGGTCTGCCCAGAACCCCGATGCGCACCATGATTTTGCGGGATAACCGCACAGGCGTTCGATTTGCGGGCCGATATACGTAAAGCGGCCCTTGGTCATATCAGCAGCCCAGGGAATAACATTGGTCGATTCGGCAAGGCGGCGGAACCGGTCTTCACTACGTTTCAGTTCGACTGTGCGCTTTTTGAATTCTCTGCGATGCAGGGCCAGTTTGCGCTCAGCAGCATAGCGTCCGTTGCTTTCATTCTGAATGGCATAATATGTGGCACCCGCAGCGATCAAACCGCCGAACAGGGAAAAAATCCAACTCAGAAAAGAGCGCGACTCCGTTGTTGCGGTAAAGCCGAGCTTAAAGCCCTGGACTCCTGAGGACACAACAGTCTGGCGTTTTGTCCCGTTGTCTACGTATCCGCCGGGTTCAGGTAATGACGTTGTTTCAAGCGGACCCGTAACGTTTAAAGCTGAACCGTTTTGTGCTCTGAACACTGATGGTGCATCGACAAAGGCAGCGAGAATACCCAGAGATGCGGGGCGTTTGTTCTGGTCGTATCCGCGAACGCTGATCATCCGCCAGAAACCGGATGTTCCCGGTGAATACATGTTTGCCGCTTCAACGGGAACGATTCCATCCGGACGGGCTTCGAACATATTGGAAGAAACAGGCAGGTCGAAATTCAGGGCCTGCCCCATCCGTGCGGTCGCATCCGGACCGGACACCAGCACGAGGGGCAATTTTCCGTTGCTGCCGGAAAATGCCATTCGCGATCCGTCTATGCGCGGGTCCTGCATAACCTGTGTCGCGCCGAGGAAGAGTGTGGTGTTATCCGATGTGAACCTTGCTATCCCGTCCGCATTCGGTTGGGTGAATTGCAGTGCGGCGTTCTGATCCGGGAAGCTTCTGAAAAAAGCAATTCCTTGCGTTTCACGTGTCAGGGCAAAGAACCGCTGCGCCAGCACGTCAAAGCTTTCACGTGGAATTGTGCCGCCTGTTGCTGTCGCGGATGCGGCAAGGGCCTGTGCCATTGCCGACATATTCAAATCAATCGTATGTAAAGCCTGGGAAGTCCTTCCTGCTAGCTGTTCGGAGAATGCCGTATATTCATTTATGTCCGAGTTACCCGCTGCAGTTGCACTGAAAATAGCCAGGCTCATTACCACGCCGATCGCGCCCGCGGTTCCGTAATGCAGTGTGGAGGCATCTTTCAGTGGCGGCATTCCAAAACTCCGGCGGGGGGTGATACAGATCCGCCTGAGAGGCAGTTTTCGCAGAACATGCCTAAATTCCGGTAAAGACTACCGTTTTCCCGAATAGCGTGCGATTTCAAAATCGTCACTTGCAATGTTCGTTTTTTGTTCTTATTTTTGACGGCTATGTATGATGCCGGAGGGTTTGATGGAAACGCAGAACAAATATGCAAGAAGAACAATGATAATGAGGGATATCAAACGTGTTCGGGCCTTTCTTGATGACCCGAAAATACGGTTTTTTCATCCGGCAAACGCATCACAGGCCGGAATTTTTTCTGCGGGTAAAGACGGTGCTGTTTTGCAGGGCAAAATATCGGTTCAGGTCCTTGATCATCTGGTACAGGGCGGAACCATTTCTGTTGTACGAAAAACAATTAATGGTTGTCTTTACCGCCCTGCGTTGCGCAAAAAGAGAGCAAAGAGTTCTGATGCCAGGCCCCTCACGGCAAAAGAACGCCGCAATGCCGTCTGGGAGTCTGCAGAGCGCCTGTTTTCGTCCCCTGAAGGTGGTGATCCGGCCATTGGTCCGGTGGCGGTGGCCGATTCTCCGGTTGGTTGGTTGGCCCGTCGGCGCGATTCGAAGGGGCATCCCTTTCTGACCCGTGACGAGGTTGCAGCTGCGGAAAGACTGCGCAATGATTTTGAGAACAGCCAACTCGCACCTGGTGTTACGCAGGATTGGAAGCGGTTTCTGACCTCGGGTGTGCAAGGCGGTACACGTGTATCCGCACAAGAGCGTGACTTTGACAACAGTGCGGGTGCTGCACGCGAGCGTCTGTCGGATGCATTGAAGTTTTTGGGGCCGGGCCTGTCTGATGTTGCCTTGCGCGTGTGTTGTTTTCTGGAGGGAATCGAAGCCATCGAGTCGTCCATGCACTGGTCCCGCCGGTCAGGTAAAGTTGTGCTGAAAATTTCTTTGCAAAGACTTGCGGTGTTTTACCGTGATCTTTCTATCCGGAGCAGTGCGGCAATCGAGTCGTGGCATGCTGAGACGGAAGTTGCGGCGGAAAGCTCCGCCGAATGAAATTTGACCTAAGGTAGTGCAGTCAATAAATGTTTGTGCGGTGCGATGCAACTTTTAACGTGCCGCAAAGCACCGGCGTGTCACCGGCGGCAATGTTACATAACGTTATTGCGTGAAAACATAATATAAAAGACAGATGGCGTCAGTGTCATTTGCTTGACATGTTGCAATGCAATAATTAATTGTTGCATTGCAGCATTAAGGAGAAACCGGATGGATAGCTTAGCATACCGTACCTACACCTCTGCTACGAGTGATATGGCCAAAGTGCTTATGCAGGGTCAGGTTGATGTCCTCGATATTTGTGCAGATGCCGCCAAAGGAACCTTGGCAGCACCTTTCTTGAGTGCAATGTTGCAAATGCAGCGTTCAGCTCTTGAAAACATGACATTTTTTGAGGGTTTTCTGGAGGACCCTCGCACTAAAACAGGCACCGCCGCAGACGCTCAGTACTCAAAACCGTCTGACGACAGCCCGCTTTTCGAAGCTGCGCGGTCTGAGCAAAGTGTTACGGCAATACCGGATGAAACCGAGGGCTTTGTTTCGGAAGATGTGGCAAACACGGAAGATAACTGCGCGGCTGAGGATCTGACGGGCACAGAGGATCTGACGGTCGTAAACGGTATCGGCCCGTCCACTATGAAGAAACTGCACAGTGAGGGCGTGAAAACACTTGCCGACCTTGCCGCAATGTCCCCGCAGGCGCTTGCGGATATTCTGCATGCCGCAAAGGTCCGCAGCCTTAAATATGCACCGGAAGACTGGATTGCGGAAGCGAAAGTGCTGCTCAAAGCCGCCTGATGATGACGTAATCTCAGACATAAGGAAACCGGCCTAAGCAGCCGGTTTTTTTTTACAGCTTGTGTCTTTTGCAGAATCCGTAAAACGGGGTTTTCTAGCGGTTATAGAACGCCCAGTTTTTCAAACTCGCGCCAGGCCCGTTCCAGCCATTGTGCCTTAATCGAGTGTCCGCCGGTATGGGTGCAGAATTCGAGTATTTTACCATCAGTATTCATGCGGCGCTGACATTCCAGATCACTCCGGTTTCTTTGTTCAGCCTTGCCGAAACCGCCGATGCGGGTGAACAGTGATAGAGCCTCGCGGATATCCCCCTGTTTTGTGTCGGCTATCCGTCTGCCTGCCAGCGGAACGGTTTTGTCACGCGTCCCATGCGTATGTATCAGGTTCACGGGGCTGCTCGGACAGGAAGCGGGCAGGTCTTCCCAGAATGTCCCTGCAACGGGCGCAAATGCGGCAAAGCGGTTTCCTCTGTGGCAGGCAAGGTTCCAGACCATCATGCCACCGGCGGAAAACCCGCTGACCATCAGCCGGTTGCGGTCAACCGGAAAGCGCGTGATGGCATCTTCGATCAGTGCATCGAAATAATTGAACTCGATAGAGCCGTCCACATCGCGTTTGCGTGGAGCACCGGGGATTACCCAGTCACTACCTGCGCTTTTGGGGGCAATCAGTGCTACACCAAGACGGGATGCCATTTTTGTCAGAGACCGGCTGGAGATTATGCCCTTCGCCGTGCCCTTATAGCCATGGGCATGGATGATGGCTCCGACCGGTGTTGTTCCGTCATGACCATCCGGCATTTTGATCCGGTAAAACCGCTCACCGATCACGCAATCGCTTTCAGGGCCGCAGGCATAAGCAGGTACGGATGGCAGTGATAGTAACAGTAACAGTGCGGATAGCAATGCGGCAAAAGAACGTTTCATGAGGAAGTCCTGATATTATTTCCTGTCACAATGCCCCGGGCGGTCGAAAAACCGCATCACAATCCGGCGACGTTACGGCAACACTATATTGAATCGGTCTCGTGCCCAGGCATCGGTTGCGTTGCTCAGATAACCCGGGTCAGGGCGTGCCAGAATCTCCCGTGCTTTCTCCCGTGCGGTATCACGGGCATTTTTTGCGCCTTTTTCTTCCCAGGTCACGGGGGGGTCGCGGTCAGCGAGATCAGGATAAAAATAATCCCGGCTCATAGATGCTATAGTATCATCGCATCCCAGAAAATGTCCTTCCCCCAGGGTTGCTTCACGGATTGTTTTCAATCCGATAGACTCGTCGGTGACTTCAATCCCGCGTATGGTCCTGTGAACATGGCCTAGCATTTCATCATCAAGAATAAAGGCTTCAAAACTTGCGCCCAGAAGACTTGCGGTCATACCGGCGCTTTCATAGATCATATTTGCACCGGAAAGACCGCATGCGAGCGCAGAGAGCGCCTTTTCAGCACCCATCTGTGCATCAACCGCCTTCGCATCCGCCATTGAGGAGGCAACACCGGATGGTAGGCCAAGCCGGTTTGAGATCTGTGCAGCGGCCGCGTTCAACATGCTGCTTTCGCCGCCCCCGCCTGAGAACGCCCCCGAACGAAGGTCAATTATGAGGGGCCAATTGGAAAAAATCACAGGGTATCCCGGCGAAAAGACATTCACGAGAATCAACCCCGCCAATGTCTCTGCCGTGGATTGCGCGAGAAAACCCGCCGGAGTTGCCGGAGCTGTTGCGCCGGACTGGGCCGCAATAATCGAATTGATCGGCACCTTTCGCCGGATACAAGCGCGGGTCACCTCGACAGCATCTTCACCATAGCGCATCGGTGAAATAACAGGCGATATATGGGCTTTGCAAAAGGGGCGTTCAGCAAATTTCCCAGCCCCGCCGAGCGCATGATCAAACAGGTCAACGACCGGATCAACGGTATCTGCAATAGTAAAGCTGGTCCCGACAGGTTTTGTCGTGCCACGCAACAGAGCATAAGCCGTGTTGATATCCAGGTCTTTCAGATCGGAAATATCGGTTGCAACACAGCATCGGGTGAACCAGCTGATATTCGTCAGCGTATCCTGTAAACGTGTGAAATCATATAAATCCCGAAGCGTGGAAGGGCGATAGAGTCCGGTATTTATATCAAGTGTCTGAACCGCTGCCCCGCCGGTTCCGAAATAGACTTTATCTCCGCCCACTTCAAAATCATGCCCGGAGTCGCGGCCATAATAGACAAAAGAACGGCAGGCGCGGCTGACAATATCTCCCACCATCATGCGGGGAAAGCAAAGCCTGCCCAGGTCACTTACAAACGCGCCTTTTGCGGAGGCCGCTTCGACAAGTATATCCGGTGCTTCTGCCATGCCGAGGCTGCTTAGCAGGTCAAGCGCTGCGTCTATGATACGGTCACACTCATCATCAGTCAGTGGTTTGTAGTGCCCTCCAGTTTGACCGGGCGCAGCCGGATTATCCGGCGTTGCAGATATGATGCGCGCCGATTTACGTGCGGCGCGGCCTCTTCGTGCGGTATGTTTTGTAATACCGTTCATACGCATTCCTGTGTCCGTCTGATTGTCAACGGAAACAAGCGGTCAGAACAAATGTCAATATGTGTACGTTATTCGGCAGGTGGTGTCGGCAGATTTACATCTGGTGCAGGTGTGCCAGACTCATCACCAATTGAAGGCGGATTCAGTGAGTCCAGTAAACTGCCACTGTCGCTTTCAGTATCGGACCCGACACCGGGCAAGGCATCTTCAACGGACAGCCGATCAAGGACCGATCCGCCCTGTCTGTCCGATTGTGCGATAACGTTCAAAACCAGGCTTGTGGTCAGAAAACCGGCGGCAAGATACCATGTAAATTTTTGCAAGGCCGTTGCTGCACTGCGTCCGGTGACAACGCCGCCACCGCCACCGCCCATACCCAATGCGCCCCCTTCGGAGCGTTGCAGCAGAACAAGCACAATCAGAAATATGACAAGAGCGAGATGAAGCAGCAGGATTGCTTGTTCCATGGGGCGTTATCCGGTTTTTCTATACTGAAATGTAGATATACACAGCGTATTTGGTCGATAAACTATAGCGCTTTCAATGTCGACGCTTAAGTGCACAAGGCAGTATACCTTGTTGCGAAAATGTAAAAATTAATGAAATTTTCAATACGTTGCATCTAATTTTCTATTAACCGCTTTTTGGTATAAATATGTATTATTTGATTAAAGGGAACGCTGGTATGAATAGTAAACGAAGCTTTATCAAGCGTTTCTGTGCCTGTGAATCCGGGGCTGCTGGTATTGAGTACGGATTAATTGCCGCTGCAATCTCACTCGCAATTGTCGCATCGCTTGCAATCACAGGTGAAGAGGCCGCAAAACCGTTCGAGGGTGTTGCAAAAGGCTTAAAAAGCGCGAATCCGTAACAACGTCAAGCCGCTGTACCAATTTGAGCTTCCGTTGCAGTGGCGTTCAAGCCGTTTTTATGAATTTCACTATGAATCAGGCATACTGAATTTCAGTATGCCTTTTTTAGTTTGTGAATGCCGGAAATCAGAGGTCAGTTCTTCTCTTTATCTACCATTTTCCCTGCTTCGATCCAGGGCATCATACCACGCAGTTTTGCACCGACTTCTTCGATCTGGTGCGCATCATTGTTGCGGCGGATGGCTTTGAACATCGGCGCACCGGCCTTGTACTCGCGCATCCATTCGGACACGAAAGCGCCGTTCTGAATGTCCTTGAGGACTTTCTTCATCCGCGCTTTTGTCTCGTCGTATGGCAGAATTTGCGGACCGGAATGGTATTCACCGAATTCCGCAGTGTTTGAGATCGAGTAATTCATGTTGGCGATGCCGCCTTCATAAATCAGGTCAACGATCAGTTTGACTTCGTGAAGACACTCGAAATACGCCATTTCCGGCGCATATCCGGCCTCGACCAGTGTTTCGAAGCCCATGCGGATCAGCTCGACCAGACCGCCGCATAGAACAGCCTGTTCGCCGAACAGGTCCGTTTCACATTCTTCTTTAAAGTCGGTTTCGATGATGCCCGAGCGCCCGCCGCCGATGGCCGAGCAATAGGACAGACCGATTTCCAGCGCGCGGCCCGTGGCGTTGTTGTGAACAGCGACGAGGCAAGGTACGCCGCCGCCTTTTGTGAATTCGCCGCGTACCGTGTGACCGGGGCCTTTCGGGGCCATCATAATGACATCGACGCCGTCTTTCGGCTCGATCAGCCCGAAATGTACGTTCAACCCGTGGGCGAACGCGATTGCGGCACCTTCTTTGAGGTTGTCATGGATATGTGCGTAGTATGTATCCGCCTGCAACTCATCGGGCATGCACATCATGATAACATCACACCATGCGGCGGCTTCGGCGATCTCCATGACTTTCAGTCCCGCGCCCTCGGCTTTTTTCGCTGAAGGTGATCCGGCACGCAAGGCAACCACGAGGTTCTTTGCTCCGCTGTCGTGCAGGTTCAGCGCGTGGGCATGACCCTGAGAGCCATAGCCGACAATGGCGACTTTCTTGTCCTTGATCAGATTAATGTCGCAGTCGCGATCGTAATAAACGCGCATGATACGCTCTCCGGCTTTTTTAAGGTTCCCTCGCCTGAACAGGCATTTGCGCGTGGTTAGACGAGGCCGGACGCCTTTGCAAGATGAATGCTGCTGTTACCGGCTTCTAACCGGAGTGTTTGCTGTAATTCATACACGCTGCGGATGCTTTTTATCTGTCGGGCATGTTTTCAAAGCGCCCGCCAGCCGATATCTGAGCGGTAAAATCCCTCATCCCATTCAATCATGCTTGCGGCGTTATACGCCTGCGTGCGGGCCTGTCCGATATCCGCAGCCAGGGCGGTAATGCCCAGCACGCGCCCGCCTGTTGCAATCACAACTGTATTTTTCACACTTGTTCCGGCATGAAAAACCGTCACGCCTTCGGCATTTTCTGCGCGGTCGAGATGCCCGATCACAGTGTTTTTTTCATAAGACCCCGGATAGCCTTTGGCGGCCATAACAACTGTCAGGCAGGATTTTTCCGACCAATCAAGAGCAAGTCCGCTGATATCGCCATTTGCGCAGGCGCTCAGGACGGGCAGCAGGTCTGTCCGGAGGCGCGGGAGGATGCACTGGCATTCAGGATCGCCGAAACGCGCGTTGATCTCGACCAACTTCGGCCCGTATTCTGTCAGCATCAGCCCGACGTAAAGAACACCGGAATAGGGCGTACCACGTTTTCTCATCTCGGCCAGGATCGGTTTTACGATGTCTTCCGTAGCTTTGGCCTGCAGTTCGGAGGTGAAGGCAGGTGCAGGCGAGTACGCGCCCATACCGCCGGTATTGGGACCGGTATCGCCATCATAGGCACGCTTATGGTCCTGGGCACCGGCAAGCGGAATAACTGTTTTGCCATCGGTCAAGACAAAGAAAGACGCCTCTTCGCCTGTCATCATCTCTTCAATCACCACCGCGCCACCGCCCGGCCCGTCAAAGATATCATCAACGGCGTTCAGGGCCTCTTCCTCGCGCTGTGCAACCACAACGCCCTTACCGGCGGCCAGACCGTCCGCCTTAATTACGATCGGGGCCCCCTGTTCGCGGATATAGGCTTTGGCGTTTTCCGCATAGTCAAAGGCGGCGTATTTCGCGGTCGGTGCGCCGCAGGCATCGCAGATCTGTTTCGTAAAGGTTTTTGACGTTTCCAGCATTGCTGCCGCTCTGCTCGGGCCGAAGACCACAATTCCGGCGGCACGTACGGCATCTGAAACACCGGCCTCCAGCGGTGCTTCCGGACCGATCACCAGCAGATCAATGCCCATATCCCTGCATACGGAGACAACCGTTTCGGGGTCGAGGATATCGAAATCCACGCATTCTGCGACGGCGGCAATACCTGCATTCCCGGGCGCACACCACAGCTTTGTCAGCGCAGGGCTTTTTGCAATAGCCCAGGCCAGCGCATGTTCGCGCCCGCCGCCACCCAGTAACAGTACATTCATTGCCGTTCCTCCGAAGTTTCGCGAGGCTTTCATAGCGCGGCTTGCACCGCTATGACAGGGCAATGAGCAGTCTGTTTGAAGATGATGACCCGATCCCCGCTGCTGGAGGCGACAAAACCAACCGGACCGAGCTGACCGTTTCCGAATTGTCGGCGGCGGTGAAACGCACGGTAGAGGACCGGTTCGGGCTTGTACGTGTGCGCGCTGAAATCGGGCGGGTCTCGCGTCCGCGTTCCGGCCATGTCTATCTCAGCCTTAAGGATGATAAGGCGGTGATCGATGGGGTGATGTGGAAAGGGGTTGCCGCGCGCCTCTCCGTTCAGCCGGAAGAAGGGCTGGAGGTTCTTGTAACCGGCAAGCTGACGACCTTTCCCGGACAATCCAAATATCAGATTGTTATAGACAATATGGAGCCGGCGGGTGCGGGCGCGCTGATGGCGATGCTTGAGGCGCGGCGCAGGGCGCTGACGGCGGAAGGGCTGTTCGAAGCCGCCCGTAAACAGCCGATACCGCCTTTGCCGGAGGTCATCGGTGTGATCACATCGCCCTCGGGAGCGGTGATCCGCGATATCCTGCACCGTATTTCCGAACGGTTTCCGCGTCATGTGCTGGTCTGGCCGGTTGCGGTTCAGGGCGAAAAATGTGCGCCTGAAGTTACGAATGCGATTCGCGGTTTCGATGCATTGCCAGCTGATGGCCCCGTTCCGCGCCCTGATGTGCTGATCGTGGCACGGGGCGGGGGGGCGCTGGAGGATTTGTGGGGCTTTAACGAAGAGAGCGTTGTGCGCGCCGCCGCCGGGTGCTCGATTCCTCTGATTTCCGCCGTGGGACATGAAACGGATACGACTCTGATCGACCATGCCGCAGATTTGCGTGCGCCGACCCCGACAGGGGCCGCTGAAAAGGCGGTACCCGTGCACGCCGATCTTCTGGCACAGGTGGAGACACTGTCCGCCCGTCGGCTTCGCGCGATGCAGCGGGGATTACGGGTTGCGCGCGAACGTATGGCACAGACCGCGCGCCTTTTGCCGAAACCGGAAATCATCCTTGCCGAAAAGCGTCAGCGCCTCGACATAGCCGCTGAACGCCTGCCCCGTGGTCCTGCCGCCGCTTTTCGTGAGAAAACCCAGATGCTACACCTGATAGCGGAGCGACTGCCCCGTGCGCTATCCGCCCGGACCGCACAGGCACATTCTGCGCTAGCCGCAAGCCGTGCGTCCCTGCGCCCTGCCGCATTGCAGGCACGCCTTCGTGATGCGGGCACAGCTTGCGATACCCGTAGCAAACGCCTTCATGCCGCCGCCCCGCGCAATGCGGCACGCAAGCGCGAGGGGCTGAATGCGTTGGCCCGAACCCTCAATTCGTTGTCCTATTTGCGTGTGCTTGATCGGGGATTTACTGTTGTACGCGGCGGGGACGGAAAAATCATCGCCGATCCCCGGATCATCTCTGGCGGTGACCCGCTGTCGATTGAATTCAAAGACCGTCAAACGGTCACCGCGACGGCAGGTGAAGGTACGGCCCCTGTCCCCAAAAAGCGTAAACCCGCCCCGAAGCCGAAACGCTCGCCGCCGGAGCAGACGGACTTATTCGGCAGATAGTTACAAACAACGCTATCGAATATTTTTGCTCGGAGCCTAACCCGAAAAGAGTTGATTGGTTTCATTAGGTTGTAATTCTGTTCGGTTGTCAGACTGAACGGAGCCGACGATGCCCTGGGCTGAAGCCACTCGCCGCGAGTATCGGCGGGGAAAGAAGCGTTATGCAAGCGATCTGACGGACGAAGCATGGGCGTATGCCGCACCGTTCATGCCGGCTATGGAGACGCGCGAACCGGAGGATCGCGAGGCTCGGCTGACGGCTGGCGTGATCGGCAGCCAGAGCGTGAAAGCCATGGAAATTGGCGGTATTCGGGGCTACGATGCGGGGAAGAAGATCAACGGGCGTAAGCGGCATGTCGTTGTCGGCACGCCCGGTTTGATGTTCGGCGCTGTCGTCCAAGCCGCCGATATTCAGGATCGTGACGGCGCGCAGGGCTTCAAGGTCATCCCCCATGGGTCGTCGAACGCACCCTTCGCGTGGCTAGGCGATGCCGCAGGCTCTTAAAGGATTGGAAGAAATCCACCCCTCCGCAGAGGCATGGATCGAGATCGCGCACATCCGCTTCACAACCAGACGACTCGCAAGGTATTATCAGGCCTGACAGAGTTTCGGGTCAGTCTCTTATGCGTATCAGCTTGAGGGTTGGGAGTTTTTTTTCTTCGTTGTCTTTTTCTTTTTGGACTTTGATTTGCTCTTGGATTTTTTTGCTGCCTTATCCGAAGATTTGGCTTTGCTTTTCGAGGCTGCCTTTTTGGAAGATTTTTTCTTATCGTCTTTGGCAGAGGATTTTATTTTGGTTTTTGTCTTTTCTTTTTTATCAGCGCCTGAGTCTTTTTTGACGCTGACTTTTTGAACTTTGTTTGAAGATGTGCCGGTATCCGCTGTTTTTTTAGAGGAAGACTTTTTCGTGTCTTTGGCTTTGGCTGCGCCACCATTCGGTTTGGCCCGGCAATGCGCTTTGACGCTGGTGCCTTTTTTGGTCTTGTATGAATCTACCCAATAACATGCGGTTTCTCCTCCGCATTGCGAATTGGACATTCCCTTACAGATTGAGGCTGCATACGCAGTGCCCGTACCGGCAATGTTCTGTACGCCAAAAATCAATCCAAAGGCGAACAAAAACGCCACAAGTTTCTTAAACATCTATAATCTCCGCTCTTTCAGCCCCTTATGCTGTGTCATGAACCATGAAACAGGCCATTACAAGGCTTGTCCTCAAACCTTAATCACGGCACATAATTTTCCTGAAGTCATCTAAGGAAGAGAGTGTATGGCCCGTAATCTGGACCCGAACAGTGCCCGCCCCGCAACCCTGGCTATTCACGGGGGTGAGCGGCCTGATCCGGCAACGGGCGCATCATCGCCAAATATCGTCATGTCCTCGACCTATGTGACCGACAGGCCCGAAGGGTTTTCCGCAAGCGAGCTGACGGAAGATTCTCCTTTTGTTTACGGGCGCTGGGGCAATCCGACGGTGCGGGCACTGGAGGAAAAAATGGCACTGCTGGAGGGGGCGGAAGCCTGCGCCTGTTACGGGTCGGGTATGGCGGCGGCCTCTGCAATATTGCTGTCACTGCTGTCCAGCGGCGATCATGTGATCCTGCCCGATGTCTGTTATGCAGGCATTGCGGAGCTGGGCCGTGATACTTTGCCCCGCTTCGGCATCAGCGTGACAAAAGTTAATACATCCCGCGCGGAAGATGTCGCCGCCGCGATGCGGCCGGAGACAAAGCTCGTCTTCCTCGACACGCCCTGCAATCCGCTGATCCGCCTAACGGATATCGCAGAAATTGCGCGCATTGCACGGGGAAACGGCGCGCTGGTGGCGGTGGATAACACCTTTGCCTCACCCATTGGGACAAATCCGCTCTCGTTGGGCGCGGATCTGGTTATGCATTCGCTGACCAAATATGTCGGGGGTCATGGCGATGCGATTGGAGGCTGTGTCTGTGCTTCGGCGGAGCTGATCCGGAAATTGACCATTGAGGCAACCGTGCACTATGGCGGCGTGATGTCGCCGTTCAATGCGTGGCTGATCGCGCGGGGGGCGGCGACGTTGCCGCTCAGAATGCGCGCCCATCAGGAAAACGCCCTGGCATTGGGAGAATTTTTGGAAAGCCATCCGAAAATCGAATCTGTCCTCTATCCCGGCCTTCCCTCGCATCCGCAGCATAATCTGGCGGCGATGCAGATGAACAATTTTTCGGGCATGATGTCCTTTCGTGTGAAGGGCGACGGACGCAGTACGGCGGAGGCGGTGGCCGCAAATCTGAAAATTGCCCATTATGCGGTGTCCCTGGGCCATCAGCGGACGCTCGTCTGTTACATGCCGACCGATGATCTGCTCGCCTCGTCTTTTCTGCTAAATACGGAACAGGAGTCTGATTACCGGCGCTTTGCAGGGGAGGGCGTGTTTCGCCTCTCTGTCGGGCTTGAGCATGTGCAGGACCTGATGGCTGATCTTGATGCCGTACTTTGACACATAAAGGCGATAAGCCTGATCCCGGCGCGCGCTTTCGCTACCGGTTGTGCGGGTCAGTATCAGATTCAGGATAAGGGCAGGGGACTTTGATATGCCGGTATATACACGAAACGGACATGGGATTTACTTCCGCGATGACGGGCCGCGGGATGGTGTACCGGTCGTATTCTCGAATTCTCTGGGCACGGATTTGAGGGCCTGGGACCCGCTTTTGCCGCACTTGCGGGAGGGATTACGCCTGGTTCGCTATGATAAGTCCGGTCACGGGCTTAGCGATTTTGCCGGAGAGCGCAGCATTGAAAGCCATGCGGATGATCTGGCCGCTCTGATGGACCATCTCGGCATCGGACAGGCGGTGATAATCGGGCTGTCCGTCGGCGGCCTGATCGCGCAAGCCCTTGCAAACGCCCACAAGGATAAAGTCCGCGCGCTGGTCCTGTGCGATACCGGCCATAAAATCGGGACACCGGATATCTGGAACCCGCGCATGACCGCCATTGAAGAGGGCGGCATGGAGGCGGTATTGGAGCCGACGATGCAGCGCTGGTTCACGCCCCGCTATCGCGGGACAAACCCCGATATTGCGCTGTGGCGCAACATGCTGGTGCGGACACCGGCTAGGGGATATTGCGCGGTCGGGCGGGCCATCCGCGATGCGGATTTCACAGAACGCACCCGTGCCATCACTGTGCCGACGCTTTGTGTTGCCGGTAGTGAGGACGGGGCGACCCCTCCGGCACTGGTGCGCGAGCTTTCCAAGCTGATTAAGGGGTCTGAGTTTAGGGAAATCAGCGCATGCGGCCACCTGCCCTGTATTGAACAGCCGGAGAAACTCGGCAGTTTAATCACGGATTTTCTTGAAAAGAACGCCCTGCTCTGACGATGTGAAGACGTTATATGAAACCACGGAATGCCAATGACACCCGCAATCATCACGGTCGCCATCACCGGCTCGGTCCCGCGTAAGGAGGATAATCCGGCGGTGCCGGTCAGTATCAGTGAACAGATCGAATCGACCCATGAAAGTTATGAGGCCGGGGCTGCGCTTGCCCATTGTCATGTGCGCAACGACGATCAGACCCCGACCTCGGACCCGGACCGTTTTGCCGCCCTGAAAGAAGGCATCGAAAAGCATTGTCCGGGCAT
>CALFWP010000104.1 GCA_937927905.1 uncultured Neomegalonema sp. | reverse complement strand
GAGCACCTGACCGTCGTGAAGTATATAAGCCCTGTCGATAATACTGAGTGTTTCCCGTACGTTGTGATCGGTTATCAGAACCCCGATTCCACGGGTTTTCAAATGCGACACAAGTGCTCTGATATCGTTCACTGCAATCGGGTCTACACCTGCAAACGGTTCGTCCAGAAGTATAAAGGCCGGTTTCGTGGCAAGTGCCCGTGCAATCTCCACACGCCGCCGTTCTCCGCCGGATAGGGCTACGGAAGGTGTCCGGCGTAAATGAGTGATCGAAAACTCGCCCAGTAAACTGTCGAGTTTTGCCTCGCGTTTTTTTCGCACCGGTTCCACAAGTTCCAGAACAGCACGAATATTTTCTTCGACTGTCAACCCGCGGAAAATTGAGGCTTCCTGTGGCAGATATCCCATGCCCAGACTGGCGCGGCGATGCATGGGCAGGGAGGTAACATCCGCTCCATCGAGCGAAATTGTCCCGTAATCCACTGGGATCAGCCCCATAATCATGTAAAAGCATGTCGTCTTCCCCGCACCATTTGGGCCGAGCAATCCAACGACTTCCCCCCGGTTTAGCGCTACACTCACACCACGGACTACGGGGCGGGATTTATAGCTTTTACCGATCCGGTCAACCACAAGACCGCTGTTCTCCGCTGCAACCGTCAACGACGGTGTACGACCGGTTTTACGCCTTATGGGAGTTGCCGTCGTCATGTCCCACCTGTCATGTTAGAGGAATGACCTTTAAATCGTATGAACCCGGGCATCAGGATCAGTTCCGGCATCCCCGGCCGGGATTGAGAATCATCTCAACTCTGCCGCTTTGTGCGTTTGTTCCTGAAATACCACCACGCATTTGTGCCCGTCCGGTATTAAGGTTGATCAACAGCGATGTTCCCCCAATAACATTGCTGCAATCGCCTTGACCCTGGGTCAGAGTCACAGTGTCACCCATCGTAATGTTTCCGCTCGCCACATCGTAATCCGCCCAGTTTCCTGAGGCCGTACTGTCTGTGCCGGAGATAAACACGTCACCCTCGGCACGTACCCGTTGAATTGCGCCTGTGTCGCTGTTTCCGTCCGCATCCGGATTGTATGTTACGGTCAGGCGCTGAGCCTGCATTCTGACATCACCCTGGCGCGCATCGACCGTGCCGGTGAACACCGCAACCTGATCATCCTGTCTTACCTCTAGGGCATCGGCGGACACCTGTATCGGCAGGGTTGAGTCGTGTTTGAAACCGCCCGGCACTCCCCCCGTTTGTGAAAAAGCCCCCGGAGCGATACCGAGTACAATTGCGGAGGAAAGCGCGCATGCATTGCGGATCAAATTCATCTTCACCAGTCCTACTTTTCCGCCAGTGCGGGTTTTTCTCTGATTTTTTCAGGTACTATTGTAACGCGTACATTTCCTGTAAACTTAACTATTCGGTCTTCCGCGTCCAGCGCTTCAAGTAAATCGGCCCGGATTGAGCCGACAGGTCCGTCAGCCGAAACGTCCCCGTCTGTTTGTAATGTTCTGTTTTGTGCATCGACTGTCGCTGCACTCGTATGCAGTTTGTAGCCGTCCGAGGTTGACAGGGCAACGCCGTTTTCAATGCGTAAACGTTTGATATCAGGGAAAAATACACCATCCGTAGCCGTTATTTCCGCAAGACGGCTGTCCTTCAGGGTCATTTCTGCCCTGATTTTTTTCAAAACGATGCGACTCGGTTTCGGCGAATCCGGCAAGGCCCATTCCGCTGTTACCGTATAGGGTTCACCATCTTGTGTCCGGCCTGTAAAACTGGGGTCGAGCATCCGCAATCCGTCTTTGAATGACTCAATATCATCTGCGGGAATTTCAATCGGTGAAATGTCCCTGCCTGATGATTGGATAAAGACCAGTATGAATGGAGCAAAAGCCGCAATTCCGAGCGCTATTGTTAACCAGGCTGTCTTACGCGGCCTTTTGCTTTTGTTCGGAGCACTGTTCACGATACACCCGCTCTGAGGCAATCATGAATATGAATGGCCCCGACCGGTCGTGTTTCCGGTGTGCCTGAAGCGCCCGTGACAAACAGCATCGTGATTTTATGTCTGTTCATAAGATCAACGGCTTCCTGCAGCCGTGCCTCTCCGGAGATGACTTTCGGTGTGCGGGTCATAATATCCTTGGCACAGCGATCCTGAAGGCCGGTAATATTGCGGCTGATATCACCGTCAGAAATCACCCCGATCAGCCGATCATCCTCGACAACACCGGCGACACCCAATGCATATTTTCCAATAGTCAAAAGAACGTCCATCACCGGCGCATCGGGCTTTATAAGCGGTAAAGCATCCGGTCCGCGCATAACCTCAGATATTTTTTGCAGTTTTGCGCCGAGAGTGCCGCCCGGATGCAGCATTTTATAATGTTCAGGCTTAAAATCGCGCCGTTCCATTAAAGCCACAGCCAGAGCATCACCCAGTGCCAGAGTTGCAGTTGTTGAGGTTGTCGGGGCCAATCCCATAGGGCAGGCTTCAGGCGCATTGGGCAATATAAGCGGAACATCCGCTGCCCGCATTAATGTGCTTTGCGGTTTGGATGCAATGGCGATCATCGGGATGCTGTTGCGCTTTACATAATCTATCAGGCTCATAAGTTCCGGCGTTTCACCGGAATTCGATAGCATCAGGGCAACATCATCTCTTGTCACCATGCCGAGGTCTCCGTGACTGGCCTCTGCCGGATGTACGAATTGTGCCGGAGTGCCGGTCGAGGCAAGTGTAGCCGCTATTTTACGGGCAATGTGACCACTTTTACCCATGCCGGATACAATAATTCGGCCCTTAGCATTCAACAGAATACCGACAGCATCGACGAATGCCTGATCCAGCCCGGCTGACATGAGTTTGAGGCTATCGGCCTCCAGTTCAAGCACCCGCCGTGCGCAGGCTAGCGTTGCAGCGGTGTGCTCATTGGTATGTGCGGAATGTCCCATCACTGTTCTTTAGGAGGGGATCACGGCAAACGAAAGGCTAATCGGCTTTTGCCCCACAGTTACATTGTCTATTCGGCGCTAATGGGAAAAAATATCCGTTTCTGGCCATCCGTTGAGATCCAGGATTGCTCTGGTGGGCAAAAACTGGAAACATGCTTCCGCCATTTGCATCCGTCCCTCCCGCATCAGGCGTTTATCCAGTTCCGCACGCAGACGGTGGAGGTAGAGTACATCGCTGGCCGCATAATCCTGCTGTTCCGGCGTCAGGGTCTCTGCTCCCCAATCGGAACTTTGCTGCTGCTTGGACAAGTCAACATTCAGCAATTCGCTGCAAATGGCCTTTAGGCCGTGTTTGTCCGTGTATGTCCGGCAAAGCTTGGAAGCGATTTTGGTGCAATACACCGGATAAGGTGCCAAACCGAGATTTCGTGCCAAAACGGCAATGTCAAAACGACCAAAATGAAACAGCTTGAGAATTTCTGTATTAGTTAACAAAGACTTAAGATTTGGCGCATTGATTGCACCGAGAGAGAACTTCACCAAATGCGCGTTGCCGTCACCACTGCTTAATTGTACGAGACATAGCCTGTCTCTATGCGGGTTCAGTCCCATTGTTTCGGTGTCAATTGCAACAATTTTACCTAGATCAATTCCATCCGGTAAATCGTCATGGTAGAGATGTATCGCCAAATTTCTACTCCCGAGCTCTATCGTACCGCATATAGCCGTCATACGGTGTAAAAGGACATAAATGCATCGGACTGAATGGTCAATATTTCAATTATCATATTGAAATATATAATATATTTTTATTGTCTCTAATATATTTTGTGCCCTTGGATGTGTATTGGCACGTCGGTTGCTCACAAACCTGTCATCGGAACAACAGTTCGAAACGACTGATCGAGCAATACTACAAAAAAGAGGCAAATTGATATGACTAAGTGCAAATCCTTCGTGTCTGCCATTACTTTCGCATCTGTGATGGCTATGACAAGCGCCGCATCCGCAACTGTATTCACCAACGAATATAATGGTGTTGTTTCGTCTTACGACGATACGAATGATGTGTATGCAATGACATTCCGTTCGGACCTCGGCAATGACGGGTTTTCGCTTATCGTGACAGACGGTACTAGACCGGCCGGTACCGCAGGGACATATGCCATTCTTTACGGTGATCTTGCTAATAACCGTATCACCGCATATTCATACGAAGGCGGAGCATCATCAGACGCGCATACCCGCGGTACGCTTCTCGGTACATTTGAAAATGCATTCAGCGATGCGGGTCCGCATAGTACGCTCGGGTATGACCAACTCGCTTTCAACCTTGATGTATCTGACATCAACAGCGCATTGGGCGGTGGCTGGAGAGGTGTTGTTTCCGGCGATAAAAGCGGCATCTGGTTCCACGAAAGTCAAGGTTCAAGCTTCACCTACGGTGCAGATGGTTCGATCGTTGATTATACGTTTACCAGTCGTACGTTCCTCGATCGTGATTATGTCACCAGCGGAACAAATGGCCCTTCGGTAAACTGTGCCACAACCCCTGATCCGATTTACTGTAACCCTACACTTGCTAACCCTCCGGGCATCTCCTCTTCGGGTGGTTTCGTTGACGGTGGCAGCTCCTCTTCGTCTTCCGGTGGCGGTAGCACGTCCTCGAGCGGCGGTGGTACTTCGTCCGGTGGCAGCGTACCATCATCCTCCGGCGGTGGCTCTGTTCCGGCCCCGGGTGGTCTAGCAATCCTGTTGGTCGGCCTGGCTGGTCTTACACGCATGCGCCGCCGCGAGAAAGTCTGATCCGGTCATCATAGACTTCTGATCAAAAGCCCGGGGATGTTCCCCGGGCTTTTTTGTGTGAGTGTAAAAGCAAAAAACGGCATAAAAATTGATTTAAGATATTGATAAAAATCATGTTTTAAGTGTTGCCATGGTTCAAGCACTTTTGTGTTTCACAATATGATGGTTCTATTTTTACGCACAATCATATCGGCAAGGAGCTGTTTATGTGGAACCGTTATTTTATGCTCACTGTAATAGGTTGCGGTCTCATCCCAGCGGTGTCGGCGCAGGCTCAATCCAGCGTTAAAATTCCGCAGGTGGAACTTTTTGCAACGGTCACGGGAAAGTGGGTGCTGAATCCAGCCAGGTGCAGGGATATCCGTGAGGATGTGCGCGATGCCCGCCGGATTACCGGTTTACGGGATCGTCTTGAGGACAGGCAGGATCAACGTGTTGCCGCATGTCCGGCGCGTGCTTACGATTTTATACCGGATGCAGGGCAGGGGCCGAAATATCCTGTGCGTGTCGGTCGGGGGCGTGTGCCGCGCCAATTTCGCGGTCAACCGATGTTCATCAATGGTGATACCATCGGGCCGGATGGTTTGCCGGTCGAGACCAATGAGCTATCCAACAGACCGCCGATCTACCGGCGGCCTGTCGGCAATCCGCGTTTTAATAATCCGGCTTTTCGGCCTCGGTCCCCTATCGAGCAGATTACACCAGCGGAGGCATATCAACAGCTTGGACGCCCGCAAACGGTACAGCCGGGGTATCAGCAAATTTTACCGCTAACACCTGATCAGCCGGTTTATCAAAGTGTTCCGGATCCTGTTCAATATCCCGATCTTAATTCATCCGGCTATCAGACAGCGCCTGTGCCGCAGCCGACATACCGTCCGGTACCGGCGGCTCCCAGTACTTACCGCATTATCAATGGCACCATCGTCTTCGATTGATGCAGGTTTTGCGGTCTCAAGCATGGTGATTTGCGGGTTGCCGGGAAATTTTCCCTGTAAGTGTCTTTAAAAACGAACCGCTCCACAGGGATCGCGATAGTTCTTGCCTCGTCTTTCCAATGTGCTTATATAAAATTCATAGCGGTTCGGCAACTAGGCCGGCCACCGGAATGGAAGAGCGGGCCGCTAAGGTTCGCTTTTTTTGTATCTGGAGACTGCTTTTTTATGTGCGCAGCACTGCTTGTCACGAAAACGCCTGTAGAAGAAAGCCTGGTTTCGATGCTTGCTCCCACGATCGAGGGGATGGGCTATGATGTGGTGCGCTTGCGTCTGATGGGATCGGGGGGACGGGATGCTCCCCTGACGCTGCAGGTCATGGCAGAGCGGCCTGACGGCAGCATGGAGGTTGATGATTGTGCGACTTTGTCCACTGCAATTTCGGCCGTTCTGGATGTTGAAGATCCGATTGACCGCGAATATGAACTGGAAATATCCAGTCCCGGTATTGACCGGCCTCTGACGCGTTCCGAGGATTTTGCGGAATACGCCGGACACCGTGCCAAGATTGAATTGTCTGCAGGACTTGACGGGCGCCGGAATTTTCGCGGTGACCTTTCGGGCCTTGAAGGGGAC
>CALFWP010000103.1 GCA_937927905.1 uncultured Neomegalonema sp. | reverse complement strand
GACCCGGGCACCGCATAGCCCAGCGACGCAGCCATAGTTGCAAAGCGTATACTTTTGCGCTGTATCAACCGCGCGGAATATGCAAGCAGCACAGCAATAAATACGGTCAGCACAGCCCCGATCCCGGCAAGCGTGAACGAGTTCAACGCAAAGCCGATATAACGCTCTCCGAACAGGCTGTGCCCGCCAATCCACGTCATGCGCCCCAGGACGATCAACGGCAGTAAAAATCCGAAAAACGCCGGAGCAGCACAAAACAGACCGGCCCCCGCCGCGCGCCACCCTGTCAGGCGGAATTCAGGCAGAACCTGATATTTTTTATCTGTCGAATGGTACTGCGCCGCCCTGCGTTGGGTCCGCTCCAGGACAAGAAGCACCAGAACGAATATCAGCAGACAGGCCGATAACTGCGCCGCTGCAATCCTATCCCCCATCAGCAGCCACGATCGGTAAACCCCTGTTGCAAAAGTAGATACACCGAAATGCGAAACGGTCCCGAAATCCGCCAATGTCTCCATCAGCACCAGGGCTATGCCGGTTGCAATCGCCGGCCTTGCCATTGGAACCGCAACCTTAATAAAAGAGCGCCACGGACCATAGCCCAACGTTCTTGCGACATCAAAGGCGGCTACGGATTGCTGTAAAAACGCGGCCCGCGCCAGCAGGTACACATAAGGGTAAAGCACCAGCGCCAGCATGACCCCCGCCCCGCCAAGCGAGCGGATCTCCGGAAACCAGTAATCACGGGGACCAAGGTTAAATGCAAGGCGCAAACCGTTTTGCACAGGTCCGGCAAAATCCAGCAGATTTGTATAGGCATAGGCCAGAACATAGGCCGGAAATGCCAGTGGCAGCGCCAAGCCCCATTCCAGAATGCTGCGCCCGGGAAAACGGCACATTGTCACCAGCCAGGCGGTGCCGATACCGATAACGCCTGCACCCACACCGACGATAACAGCAAGTTGCAGGGTGTTCACGACATAAAGCCGCAAACGGGTCTCGGCAATATGCTCCAGAACACCGTCTCCGGTCTGGAACAACGAAATACCAACTGCGATAATCGGCATGGCAATCAGCAGCGCCAGCAACAGTGTCGCTACGATAAGCACGCGCTTACGCAAGGGCATTCCTGAACCGGCGAGGGCTACGGCAATGTCAGGCACGATGCCTCGCGATGCTGTTATCCCGCTGCCGTGTTTTCATCGCAAAACGATCTAATTTCTTATAAAAACAGGAGAGCATCATGATTTCCCGTCGACAAACACTTCTCGGACTGGCGGCATCCGCCTCCGCTTCTCCGGCTATGGCATTAACCCGGACGCCGCGTCAAACAACAGGTCCGTTTTATCCGGATAGACTGCCCCCTGAAAGTGACGCAGACCTGGTCCGTATAGACGCGGGTCCCCCCGCATCAGGCGAGGAAATCGAGATTTCAGGCCGTCTTCTCGGACTGGATGGCAGACCGGTTGCAAATGGCTTTGTTGAGCTGTGGCAGGCCAATGCCAAAGGACGCTATGCGCACAGCCGTGACACCTCAAATGTTCCGCTTGATCCGAATTTTCAGGGATACGGCATCGTCCGCACCGACGCATCGGGCCGTTACCGCTTTCGCACAATAAGGCCAGGCATTTATCCGGGCCGGACACGGCATATCCATTTCAGGGTTGGCGGACCCGGGTTTGAGCCTTTGCCGACACAAATGTACTTTGCCGGAGAGCCGAGAAATCAACAGGATTTTCTTTTGAATGCCATTCGGGATCCGCTTGCAAAAAACAGCCTGATCGTTCCGTTCAGCCCAGACACGGCAGATGGCGGAACCGCATCAGGCGTGTCAAAAGGAAGGTTTGATATCGTCATCGGATTTTGAAAGCCGGCCGACCCGCAATCGGCATTTTACTATCCACACAAAACAGGGCATAGGGTAAGGCTGGTTCATACTGTTAAAAGATGTGCTGTTCATGAGGCTTCCTTCCCTTTTCGGAAATTCCCGCGACGAAAGCGCGGACAGGCCCGGTTCTTTCGATGTAGAGGGGACCGTCTACGCCATCGGTGATATTCACGGTGAGCTCGAATTATTACGTGCACTGGTGCGACGGATACGCTCCGACGTTAACAACACAGCATCACCAAACCCTAAAGAATTGATTTTTATGGGGGATTACGTGGATCGAGGGAAAAACTCCAAAGGGGTCCTCGAATATCTGGCCTCGCTCGACATCCCGGGATGCAAATTGGTTTTTCTTCGGGGAAATCATGAACAGCAGATGATTGACTTTGTAGATGACCCGTTGAAAAAAATACGTTGGCTGGAATGGGGCGGGATGGAAACACTGTCCTCTTTTGGCATCTCACCAATTTTTCCAGGCGCTGATGATGATGAAATCATCGCCGCAGCAGATGAATTCGGCAAGGCCCTCGGCCAGTTGAGACACTTTATTGAAGACCGTACGATCCTGAGCAAACGTATCGGCAATATTATATTTACCCATGCCGGCATGGATCCAGGGCGCAACATTGATGATCAGGTTTCCGAAACCATGCTATGGGGAAATGATCAGTTCATGCGCATCGGTGGTCCGCCGGGTTTCTGGCACGTGCATGGTCATGTCATTCACGAAGAACCCGGCATTTACGGCAACAGAATCGCAATTGACACCGGTGCTTACAAAACCGGAATCCTGACCGTGATCCGGATCACCGCACAGGGCTGTTCTTTCCTGCAACAAACACTCTGAATGCGGTCTGTACATCTTTGTGATTACAGCCCGTACAGGGAAAGCCTATACCAATGGCAGACTGCGCCGCGACTAATTGCGGCACAGTTTATTACATGCCCTCCGGCCCGCGACTGATCGCGGCGACACCGGTTCTGCTGACATCCACCAGACCCAGCGGACGCAGCAAATCAACGAAAGCGTCAATCTTTTCCGGACTGCCGGTCAGCTCGAATACAAAGCTTTCCAATGACGCATCTACAACCTGCGCCCGGAACGCGTCCTTAAGCCGCAAGGATTCCACACGCATATCGCCGCTATTGGCCACCTTGACCAGTGCAAGCTCACGCTCCACAGACGGGCTTTCAACCGTCAGGTCACGGACACGGTGGACAGGAACCATACGTTCCAGCTGTGCCTTGATCTGCTCGATCACCATCGGTGTGCCGGTTGCGACAACTGTGATACGGGAGAGATGACCGGTATGGTCGGTCTCGGCCACCGTCAGGCTTTCGATATTATAACCGCGTCCCGAAAACAGGCCGATAACGCGCGCCAGTACACCGCTTTCATTATCGACCAGTATCGAAAGCGTGCGCCGCTCTTCCCCTTCGGGTAGAGCGGGCCGCAGATTATATGCACTCCGTGAAGAGCTTCCCCGTTTGATATCCATCATTCTATACCATTACCGCGCCGTCGGATTTGATCGCATTCGCAATTTTCTCGGGATCAACATCGGAACTGAGCAGCATGTCGTTATGCGCCTTACCCGAAGGGATCATCGGGAAACAGTTCTCATGCTTTTCTACAAGGCAATCGAAAATTACCGGACCGTCATACGCAATCATCTCGGCAATTGCATCATCAAGATCAGCAGGGTTCGCACATTGAATACCCTTTCCGCCGAACGCCTCCGCCAGTTTAACAAAATCAGGCAGGGCCTCGGAATAACTCGAAGAATAGCGCTCACCATGCAACAGCTCCTGCCATTGGCGTACCATGCCGAGGCGTTCATTATTCAGGATGAAGACTTTCACAGGCAGGCGGTATTGAACCGCCGTTGACATTTCCTGCATGTTCATCAGGAACGAGGCTTCACCGGCAACATCAACCACCAAAGATTTCCGATGCGCCATCTGAACACCGATTGCCGCCGGCAGGCCGTAGCCCATGGTTCCCAGACCACCCGACGTCATCCAGCGGTTCGGGGCCTCAAAGCCCAGATATTGCGCAGCCCACATCTGATGCTGGCCGACCTCGGTGGTGATGTAGCGGTCCTTGCGATCCTTTGTCAGCGCTTCGAG
>CALFWP010000102.1 GCA_937927905.1 uncultured Neomegalonema sp. | reverse complement strand
AGCGCGCCTCTTCCATCGGCAACACCGAAAGCGCCTGTACCAAGGGCCGGTGCAGCGAATGAAAGCCCTGACAGCCGGTTTGATGAACTGCAGGCGATGCTGTTCGGCGATACCCGCCAGGAAATGACAGACCGTGTGGATCATCTCGGCGACCGGTTTTCCGATTTCGAGCAATTTGTCCGCAGCGAGTTCCGCAAAGTTGCCGAAGACCTGCGCGCAACGGAACGCCGTCAGGAAGACCACCGGCGCGAAATGCTCAAAGAAATCAGTTCCGCGATGGAAGCAATGGCTCAAAACGTCCGCCGCCTCGCAGAATAAACGCAAAACAGCGGTAATCTTCCACTCCAGGGCGCTCCGTTTACGCCGGAGCGCCCTTCTTTTATGCGCCCTGCCGATTTTTCTTGTGAACTCACCGGACTCCACCCTATTTCAGCGGTATGAGTGATAATCCAGCAGATGCATTTAAACAGGCACTGGCCGAATCCGCCCGTACAATCGCGGGACTTCCGGAAATTGAGGTAAGCTATACGCCGGACCCTTCCGGTATGAGCGGGCAACGGATGCGCCTGCCGCCTGTGTCCAGAAAAATGAACCCTGAAGAAGTCAAACTGGCGCGCGGCAAGGCCGATGCGCTGGCATTGCGGCTGCGCTATCATGACGAATCCGCCCATGCTTACCGGATGCCCCAGGGCGATATGGCGCGTGAAATTTACGGCGCACTGGAAACGGCGCGTTGCGAAGCACTCGGCGCACGCGCAATGCCGGGCGTTGCCGCCAATCTTGATGCCAGCCTCACCGAACGCGGGAAAAAGGCGAACTGGGCCGGAATAAGCAACACCGAGGATGCACCGTTAGCCGAGGCCTGCGCCCTGGCGCTGCGCGCAGCTGCTACCGGCAGATCATTGCCGGACTCCTGCGCGAATCTGATCAGATTATTCTCGGATAAATTCGACGAAAACAGCGCAAAATCCATCGCCTCGCTGATTGCAAATCTCGACAATCAGGAAGAGTTTTCGAAACAGGCCTGGGATCTGATTGATGCCATGGGCTATGGTGACGAGCTGGGCGCACCACCGGACGAGACCGATTTCGATGACAGCCCGCCCGAAGAGGATGAATCCCAGGACGAAGAGGAAGACCAAAGCGGCGAGGATCAGCAACAGGACGGAGAACAGGACGATTCCCCGCCTGAATCCTCGGATGATGATGCCAGCGGCGATGACTCAAGCGCAGAGACAACTGCGGTCATGGTCGATGACGACTCTGACGAATCCGCCGAAAGCGACGATCAGCAGCAGGCGGACGGCGATCCACCGCCCTATATCCCGCCCGGAATACCCGACAGCGAAGCCAGCCGCGATTATTCGGTCTTTAACAAAGCCCATGACGAGGAGATCAAGGCAGAGGACCTTTGCGACGGCGAGGAGCTTACGCGGTTGCGTAATTTCCTTGATGCTCAGGTCGCACCACTTAAAAGTGCAGTCGGGCGTCTTGCCAACCGCCTGCAACGCAAATTGCTGGCGCAACAGAACCGGTCCTGGGATTTTGATCAGGAAGAAGGCATTCTTGACGCCGGACGCCTTGCCCGTGTGGTGGCAAATCCAACCACACCTTTGAGCTTTAAAGTCGAACAGGATACCGAATTCCGCGATACGGTTGTCACTATCCTGCTGGACAATTCGGGGTCCATGCGCGGCAGACCGATTACAATTGCGGCAGTCTCAGCCGATGTATTGGCGCGGACGCTGGAACGGTGCCGTGTGAAAACCGAAATTCTGGGCTTTACAACCAAGGCCTGGAAGGGCGGTACGTCCCGCCTTGAATGGATTGATGCGGGACGTCCGCAACTGCCGGGGCGTCTCAACGATCTGCGTCACATCATATATAAGGCGGCGGACGCCCCGTGGCGTCGGGCGCGGCGCAATCTCGGCCTGATGCTGCGCGAGGGACTGCTGAAAGAAAATATCGACGGCGAGGCGCTGGAATGGGCGCATAAACGCCTGGTGAACCGGCCTGAACAACGCAAAATTCTCATGGTGATCTCCGACGGTGCTCCTGTGGATGACTCGACGCTTTCCGCAAATCCATCGCACTATCTGGAAAAGCACCTGCGTGATGTGATCCGCATGGTCGAGGCACAACGCCGTGTTGAACTGGTCGCCATCGGCATCGGCCATGACGTGACACGCTATTACCGGCGGGCCGTTACCATAACCGACGCGGAACAACTGGGCGGGGCGATCACCGACCAGCTCGCCGATCTGTTCGATGTCAACACGGACTCGCCAAAGGGACGCCGCCCGTTCGCGGCTTGATTGCGCATGAATGTGATGAGTGATGCCGTACCGGATGCCTCCTATGCGGAAGTTTCTGAACGTACGAGGCGATGCGGGTGTGGTGCAGTCTCATTCACGGCACGAACGCCAAAAACGTTTGGAGTTTGCCATTGCAGAACCTGCCGCCGATGGGTTGGTGGCGTATGGATGGGCGTTCTGTGCGAAGAGCTGGTCAACATGAGCGGCCCTGTGGAAACGTGGATTTCATCCAGAACGGCTGATCGCGGTTTCTGCCGTCGTTGTGGTAGCAGTATCTGGCACCGCTCCAAGCTGATGAAACAGCCGGCACTCGGCCTCGGTCTGTTTGACGATCAGGAAGGACGGCAGATGGTGCGTCAAATCTTCACCAATGAGCCACCGCGGCATTACAACTTCGGCAGTGCCGTCCCGGGTTTCACAGGTTGGGGAACGCTGTGGGCATTTCTGTGTGGACGGCTTCCGAAGTGAAGACGCAACAACGGACATCGGCATGACCGGCCGGTTCTTTCGCGGCCCGGTATCGTGGCAGGACTACGCCGCGCATTTCGACATTGTACCGCCCGAAGGCATTGAGCCGCCGGAGCCACGCTATAACATTCCGCCCTCCTCCTGGGTGCCGGTCATCCGCTCGCGGCTCTTTCATGAACCGGGACAGGAGCTTGCCCTGATGATGTGGGGGCTTGTACCGTCATGGTGGACCAGACCGCTGTCAGAGAAAAAATGGAACAGCTTTACCGCACGCTGCGAAACCATTGACGAGGCCCCGGCGTTTCGCGGTGCCTACCGCTACCGCCGGTGTCTTATCCCGGCGAGCGGATTTTTCGTATGGTCCGGTGCCGATAAAAAGCGTCTGCCGGTTGCCATCGGCTTAACCGCTCACTCCTGGTTCTGCTTCGCCGGTATCTGGGAAACATGGGGGCATAATGGCGGCGAAATTGATACATTCGCGCTGCTGACAACACGGGCAAATGATCTCGTCGGCGCCTATAGCAACCGGATGCCGGTGATCCTGCGTCCCTGCGACTGGCAGGATTGGCTGGACACTTCACGTAAAAGGACAGCCCGCCTTTTTGATCCTTTTCCGGACACCGGTATGGAGGAATGGCCCGCCGATCCATCCGTCGGCAATACCCGCAACCAGGGTCAGCACCTGGTCCGGCAGCATCCCTGACGGGACGTATAGACGTATAAATGTGATCACGATGAGAATTTTACGGCAGAGCGATGACCCTCTTGCTTAACTCCGTGAAAAAAAGCACACTTACATCGTAGTCAGTTAGAAACGGATCCATCTATGAAAACCGCTATGTTCCGCTTGTTTCAAGTCGGTTTCGCCATTGCCTTGCTCGCAATTGCATTCTGGCCTGAATGGGGACTTGCTTACGCGGCATTCCGCAATGCAGCGACGTCACCCATAATCGTTGTGATCGGTTCAGCGATCTGGATTTTACTGATGGCACTCAACCTGCCACTGACACGGCGACAGTTTCAGATTACCGGAGCATTCTGTTTTATCGCCATGATTCTGGCCCTGCTGTTTCACCTTAACTCCAATGATCTCTTCGATGCGACAAACCAGAATCAGTTGATCATTACGGCCATTTTCAGCGTCGGGTTTCTCATCGGATGGTTCACGATCTCATCTTACATCTGGCGCAGCTATCGCGGTGTTTACGGTGTTGATGATACCGATACCGGTTCTGACGGTGAATAATTACAGGTTTGGTACCCGCGGAAAGCCTAACGTATGAGTGATACCCCCGCCACGCGGCATACGCCCCGTGTATTTTCCGGTGTACAGCCGACCGGCAATCTGACGCTCGGAAACTATCTCGGTGCAGTACGCAACTTTGTGGCATTGCAGGAAGATGACACGTTCGAGCGTCTGTATTGTGTCGTTGACATGCATGCCATTACACAACCGTTTAAACCGGCAGAGCTGAAAACCGCCATCTACGAAGTTGCCGCAGCATTCATTGCCGCCGGTCTGGATCCGGAAAAATCGATACTCTTCAACCAGTCCCGCGTTACAGCCCATGCCGAACTCGGCTGGATTTTCAACTGTGTTGCACGGATGGGCTGGCTGAACCGTATGACACAGTTCAAGGAAAAGGCCGGTAAGAATAAAGAGAACGCATCGGTTGGCCTTTACGCTTATCCCAATCTGATGGCCGCCGATATTCTGGCCTATCGCGCCACTCATGTGCCTGTAGGTGAAGATCAGAAACAGCATCTGGAGCTGACACGCGATATTGCACAAAAATTCAACAGCGACTTCAACGCTCCGGATTTCTTTCCACTGTGTGAACCGCTCATTCCGGCAGAGTCGGCGCGGATTATGTCCTTACGTGACGGAACGGCAAAGATGTCGAAATCCGACCCTTCGGATAATTCGCGCATCAACCTGTCCGATACTGCCGATGTAATTGCGCAGAAAATCCGAAAAGCTAAAACCGACCCCGAACCTCTGCCCGGTGAAGCCGCCGGACTTGCAGACCGCCCGGAAGCGCGCAATCTCGTCGGCATATTCGCCGCTCTTCTCGGGTCAACACCCGATGACGTGCTAAAGGATTTCGGTGGAAAGGGATTTGGTGATTTCAAACCGGCTCTTGCAGAGCTGACCGTTGAAAAAATCGCTCCTATCGGCAACGAAATGCGCAGGCTGACAGCCGAGCCGGATCATATTGATGCGATCCTGATGGCCGGTGCGGAGCGCGCAGCGAGAATCGCGCGCCCGATCATGGCCGACGTTTATGAAACCCTGGGTCTGACAGGTGGTGGCAGTGCCGGTTGGTGACGTCGTTACCCTTGCTATATCGGATCGGACATCTTAGTTTAGAGTCATTCTAAACTGGGCCGCATCAAAAGGATCGCGCCATGTTCATACAAACCGAAGCAACGCCAAACCCGTCAACACTCAAATTCCTGCCAGGCCGTACTGTACTGGCCGGCGGCACTGCGGATTTTCCGGATGCAAGCAAGGCCGACGATTCCCCTCTTGCGAAACGTATTTTTGCGGTAGATGGTGTTGAAGGATTGTTTTTCGGACCGGATTTTATCTCGGTGGCAAAGGGTGATGTGGATTGGGCACACATCAAACCGGCGATTCTCGGCGCAATCATGGAGCATTTCACCTCCGGTGATCCGGTCATGACAGCCGATGCCGCCGCCGATAGCGGTCATGCCGAACATACAGGACCCAATGGTGAAATCGTTGGCCAGATTAAGGAACTGCTGGATACAAGGGTTCGTCCAGCAGTTGCTCAGGATGGGGGCGACATCACATTTCACGGTTTTGAAGAGGGTATTGTATACCTGTCAATGCGTGGTGCATGTGCAGGATGCCCCAGCTCGACCATGACACTCAAAATGGGCATCGAAAACCTTCTGCGTCACTACATCCCTGATGTTACCGAAGTGCGGCCGGTTGCCGAATTCTGAGTGCGCATACTCGGAATAGATGTCTGCAGCGGATTTTGTTCAGCCGCCCTTCTTGATGACACCAGGCTTGCAGGCATAAAGCATGAACCGATGCAGCGGGGCCAAAGTGAACGCCTTGCCCCCCTTGTCAAAGAGCTTTTGAACGATGCAAAGCTTGAGGCCACTGCGCTAGACGGTATCGCCGTGACAACAGGACCGGGCAGTTTTACAGGAGCCCGCCTCGGTGTTTCCTTTGCCAGGGGGTTATCACTGGCGACCGGTGTTCCGGCCGTCGGTTTGAGTATATTCGAAACCATTGCATACCAATATAAAGACAGCCCTCAAGTAGCTATCGCTCTACGCGGCAAAAACGGGTCCGTGCTGCTACAGGTTTTTTCCGGACTGAAAGGCATCATTCCCCCTGGTGACGTTGACGCCGGAACCGCTTGGCAGTTATTGCCATCGACCGGCGACGTGACTGGCATCGGACCGGAAATAAATACAATCCTGAATACGGCACCGGATCATGTACAAAAGCGGTGCAGCGCAGACGACCGCATTCAAATTACATCTGAAACCGTTGCACGTGCGGGCGTCATGCGGCTTATTTCAAAATCAGGGCAACCAGCACCACTTTATTTGCGCGAAGCGGACGCAAAACCGCAAAAAAATCACGTTTAATTAATGCACATACAAATATTCGCACACCCTGATTCACTAGAGCATTCATCACATTGTGCAAATTTATATAAAGCAGCTTTTTCTGAAGCCGGCACGCGCATTTGGGATAAAAAAGAGTTCCTGAAAATACTTGACCGCCCTTCATGCATTCTTCTGATGACCCCGGTGTCGTTCATATTGGCAGATGTTGTAGAGCGGGAAACGGAAATTATCATTATCGCAGTACATCCGGAGAAATGGAGGCAATCCCATGGTACGGAGATATTATCGCATTTTTTTGACTTCTGCCGAAGAGCCGGTTTAGAAACCTGCACCCTCGAGGTTGCAGATGATAACAATGCAGCCAAGAATCTTTACTCTAAGTTTAACTTTGAGAATATTGGTATCAGAAAAAAATATTACCGGCGGAAAAGTGGACTTGTGTCTGCTATTATTATGCAGAAACGCTTTTTTTAGTTTTTTTCATTCGCTATGTTTTATCCTATTTCAAAAAATTTGGCATAAATCGTACCTAGGGAATGCTTTTTTGGTTGCTCTTTTTGAATCTGGCAATATTTTGCCGTAATAAATCAAAAAAGAGCGAAACATATCTAGAAAAAGGCAGGAATTCAAATTAAGGCATCCCTGTTTGATTGTTTCAGAAATTGTAAGGTAAAAAATGAGTGATATCGTCATAGACAAGACTGAGATACTCGATCTCACATCACAAATTGTAGCTGCACATGTTTCAAATAACGTCGTACCTACGACAGATTTGCCCGGTGTTATTCAATCTGTATTCGAAACCATGTCGGAACTCGCCAACGGTGTAGAAGAAGAGCCTGTAGAAGAGCTAAAACCGTTTGTCTCTATCAAGAAATCAGTCACACCGGACTATTTGATTTGTCTTGAAGATGGTAAAAAGCTCAAAATGCTCAAACGTCATCTGAAAACATCTTATGACATGACGCCGGAAGAATACCGTGAACGCTGGGGGCTTGCACCGGATTATCCGATGGTTGCACCCAATTATGCCGTTAAGCGCCAGGAACTGGCAAAAAAAATCGGTTTGGGCCGGAACCGCAAAAAGAGATAAGTTGATCTTTTCCCGTTAGGGCCGATATTCAAGGGGCGCGCTGTCATTAGCGCGTCCTTTTTATTTTCAGGTCAGGCCATGAGTGCGCGGACAGACACAGCAACAAAACCGGAAAGCCAGACCAGAAAGCTATATGTGAAAACATATGGTTGCCAGATGAATGTCTATGATTCCGAACGCATGGCCGAAACACTGGCGGACCAGGGATATGAATCCGTAGACAGCCCTGATCATGCGGATCTCGTTCTGCTCAACACATGCCACATCCGCGAAAAAGCGGCTGAGAAAGTTTACTCGGATCTGGGCCGCCTCAGAAAACTGGAAAAAGAACGCGGAAAATCAATGCAGGTCGGCGTCGCCGGATGTGTTGCACAGGCAGAGGGCGAGGAAATCGTCCGCCGGATGCCGCAGGTGGACCTTGTGGTCGGACCGCAAGCGTATCACCGCCTGCCCGATATGCTTTCGGCATTGGAGGATGGCAAGGGTACACAGGTGATTACTGATTTTCCTGTCGAAGATAAGTTCTCCGATCTGCCGGCCACACGCAAATCCAGCGGCCCGACAGCCTTTCTGACCGTACAGGAAGGTTGTGATAAATTTTGTGCGTTTTGTGTTGTCCCCTACACACGCGGGGCCGAATATTCCCGCCCTGCAAAGCATATACTGGCCGAAGCCAGCCGCCTCGTGGAGTCAGGGGCACGGGAAATCACATTACTCGGCCAGAACGTCAACGCCTATCACGGAGAAGGGACAGGCGGAGATTGGACGCTGGCGCGTCTGGTGCGGGAAATGGCGGAAATAGACGGTCTTGCACGCATACGCTATACCACCAGCCATCCCAATGATATGAGCGATGACCTGATTGCGGCCCATGGCGAGATTGACCGGCTGATGCCGTTCCTTCATCTGCCCGTGCAATCGGGTTCGGATAGAATCCTCAAGGCCATGAACCGCAAACACGATGCGGACAGCTATCGCCGCCTGATTGACCGGATCCGCGAGGCAAGACCAGATATTGCACTATCCGGTGATTTTATCGTCGGGTATCCGGGGGAGACCGATGAGGATTACGAGGATACCCTGCGCCTGATCAAAGACATTCAATACGCGCAGGCGTTTTCTTTCAAATACAGCCCCCGTCCCGGAACACCCGCAACCGGTGCCGAACAGATCTCTGAAGACATCAAAGCCGAACGCCTTGCAGGTGTGCAGGAAGCGTTAGGCAAAAGTCAGGCCGCCTTTCAGAATGCCTGTATCGGACAGACCATGCCGGTTCTGCTGGACCGGCATGGTAAATTCGCCGGTCAGATGATGGGCCGCAGTCCTTACCTGCAAAACGTTCACCTACCGGCGGATACGGAACGACGCGGCGAAATTGTCATGGTCAAAATCACCGAGGCGCACAAAAACAGTCTCGGCGGCGAATGTATAACCGCTCCATGACCCGACCCGTACCTGATCAGCGCCCCCAACAGCATGAGAGAGCTTTTGAGCAAGCCACCTGTGGATATTGAAATTGACGACAATTCCATCGTCGCCGAGTTGCTCGGACCATATAACCGGAATATTGCAGAGATCGAGCGATCGTTTGATGTAAAGATCAATCAGCGGGGCAATGTGCTTTCAATCGTCGGTGATCCGGAAGATAGCAGACTGGCCACCGATATTATTCACCGGCTTGAAACGCGCCTGAAACTGGGACGTCCGGTCGAAGCCGGTGATGTCAGCGGGGCCATACGGCTGGCAAAGGGAAAACCGGCACCGGCATTTGTTAAAACCGGCAGCAAAGACACGGCCAAGGTCGAGATACATACCAGAAAACGTGTCATTGAACCGCGTTCCCGGACACAGCATGACTATATTCTTGCGCTGCAAAACAACAATCTGACATTCGGCACGGGACCGGCAGGCACGGGCAAAACATATCTGGCGGTAGCCGCTGCAGTGGCCGCCTTTCTAGAGCGGCGCGTCGAACGTATTGTCCTCTCGCGCCCGGCGGTCGAGGCCGGAGAGCGCCTCGGCTTTCTGCCCGGCGACATGAAAGAGAAAATCGACCCTTATCTCAGGCCGCTTTACGATGCATTGCACGATATGCTGCCCGGGGAAACAGTCACAAAAATGCTGGAAAATGGTGTGTTCGAAGTGGCACCGCTCGCCTTTATGCGGGGCCGGACACTGGCCAATGCATATGTGGTGCTGGACGAGGCACAGAACTGCACATCCATGCAGATGAAAATGTTTCTGACGCGCCTGGGCGAAAATGCGCAAATGGCGATCACCGGCGATCCGTCACAAGTGGACCTGCCACGGGGCGAGACCTCCGGTCTGGCCGAGGCGGTCAAGCTGCTGAACCGGATCAAGGGTGTCGGCATCGTTGAATTTTCATCCGAAGACGTTGTGCGCCATCCGCTTGTTGCCAAAATTATCGACGCTTATGAAAAAGCGGCAAAATCCAGTGACCGCTGAAGTTACCATGGATGTCGTCGTTGAGGACAACCGGTGGTACGGCTCTGTCAGCGAAATCTGCGGGATCAGCCAGAGGGCCGTGACTGCCGCTTTCGAAAAGGCGGAATTTTCCGGCCCTTGCGAAATTTGTGTCCTGCTCACGACCGCTTCGCAATTACAGGAGCTGAACCGGACGCATCGCGACAAGGATAAGCCGACGAATGTTCTGTCATTTCCGGCCGGTGATGCCCCGCAAATCCCGGGCGGACCGCATATGCTGGGCGATATCGCTCTGTCGTATGAAACCCTTGAAAAAGAGGCCGCCGCTGCAAACATCGCGTTTACGGATCATTTTCTACACTTAATTATTCATGCCGCATTGCATTTAATCGGCTATACTCACGATATAGAAGAAAATGCAGTACGTATGGAGGCCCTTGAAATCGCCACCTTAGCAAGCCTTGATATCAGCAACCCCTATGAGGAAACACCGGGTGCGACTTTACAATATGGAACACGGGAACCATGAACGACCCTGACCGTCCGTCTCACACCGCCACGGAGCTTCCCGTGGCATATGATGAAGACAGGCAGCCCTTTTTAAAGCGCTTTCAAGCGGCATTTGCTGTTCTGTTTTCGCGCGGTGCACACCCTGAAAATAATAAGGCGGGCAGTACGCCGGAAAACGATGCGCAACAAAAAGCATTGCTGGCCAATGTCCGGAAACTGGCGGAACAGCGCGTATCCGATGCGATGGTGCCCCGCGCCGATGTTATTGCTATGGATGCCGACACATCTTTTGCGGAAGTGATGGAGGTGTTCAGAACCGGCGGACATTCACGGATACCGGTTTTCCGCGAAACACTGGACGATCCGCTCGGGTTTATTCACGTCAAAGACCTGTTCATGGCACTTGGCGCGCAAAAAGAGGATTGCTCGGCCATCAAAGGGTTCAAGGCGATAAATCACCTGCGCCGGACACTGACGGTACCGCCCTCCATGCCCTGCGGCACATTGCTGCAAACCATGCAGGCACAGCGGATGCATATGGCCCTTGTCATTGACGAATACGGCGGTGTTGACGGCCTGATCACCATTGAAGATCTTCTGGAACTGATTGTCGGTGAAATCGAAGACGAGCACGATACGACCAACGGCGCGACATGGCGGCGCGAAAATGACGGAACGTACCGTGCATCCGCCCGGACCTATCTGGACGAGTTTGAAGCCGAAACAGGCGTCGAGCTGCTGCATGACAAGGATGATGACATTGACACACTCGGCGGGTTGCTCTTTGCGCTGTGCAACAGAGTACCGGCACGGGGTGAAGTGATCCGGCATCCTGATGGTCATGAATTCGAAGTCCTTGATGCCGATCCGCGCCGCATTAAGCGCGTTCGTGTCACGCTGGCCAATCCGGATACGGAACCGGAAGAAGATACCCATGCCGAGGCTGCGCAATAGTGCCCGAATCCCGATGGCGCGCGCGGACAATCGCGATCATATCAGGGATGCTTGCCGCACTTTCACAACCTCCGGTCTCCTGGCCGCTGGTCCTGATCATAGCTTTACCGCTACTGTTTCGCCTTTGGGCGCAATCCGCAAATAACGCCCGCGCGTTCTGGATAGGCTGGTTTGCCGGTCTGGGGTATTTCGGGGCGACGCTGCACTGGATTGTGGAACCGTTTCTTGTACAACCGGAAATCTTTGCATGGATGATTCCCTTTGCCTTCAGCGGGATGGCCGGAGGCATGGCCCTGTTCTGGGGAGCCGGTTTTTGGACGGCAAAGCGCCTGTGTCCGTCCGGTTGGGGCGCACCATTTGCGCTGACATTCGGGATAACCGGTATGGAATGGCTGCGAGGTAATATCCTCAGCGGATTTCCCTGGAGTCTGCCCGGATATGCCTGGGTGGAAACACCGTTTATGCAAATGGCAGCGCAGACAGGCATATATGGCGTGACCCTTTGGACGGTGCTGACCGGAATGTTACTGGGTGCAGCTGCTTACACGCACAGTTTTCGCCGCCGGATCACATTGCTGATCCCCGTTTTTGTGTTGTGTCTTTTACCGGTCGCAAACGTAATGCTGTCAGCAGAATCTCGGAAGGCAAACCCCGGTGCCCCGCGCATCGGCCTGGTGCAGCCCAATATCGCGCAAAAAGACAAGTGGCAGCCGCATCTGCGTGAGGCTCATTTGAATGATCTGCTTGACAAAACCCGCACCCTCAGCGCCAGAGGAGCGGATGTCGTGATCTGGCCGGAAGCCGCCACCCCGTATCAGCTTGATAAAAATACGCAAATCCGTGCTCTTATTGCACAGGCATTGAAGCCGGGGGCCGTACTTCTGGCGGGGGGCATAAGGGTCGGCAAAAACCAGAATATCTACAACAGTCTGATTGCCATCGATTCATCTGGCGACGTGCTAGACACATATGACAAACAGCACCTGGTGCCCTTTGGTGAGAAAATGCCCTTGGAACCGCTGCTATCGAAAATCGGCTTGCGCGCCATGATCTCGCTGCCTGGCGGTTTCAGCACAGGACAGGCACGTGAGCGCCTAATGCAGGTCGGCACTTTGCCGCCTTTTGTCCCGATGATATGTTACGAGGCGATCTTTCCGGCGGAGGTGATGCGCCGCAACGCACAGGGCGACTGGCTGGTCCATGTGACCAATGATGCCTGGTTCGGCAAACTGGCCGGTCCGTTTCAACACCTCGTCATGGCCCGCGTACGCGCAATCGAGCGGGGACTACCTGTTGCAAGAGCTGCAAATACCGGTGTATCCGCGATTATCGGCGCTGACGGCACCGTACTGGAGTCTTTGCCGTTAAACGAAGCAGGTACAGTGCTTGCCCCATTGCCGGAGCGTAAAACACCTACATTTTACAGCCGTTACGAGGATATACCCTTCGGGCTGGCCATGCTGCTGATATTTGCGATATCCGTTTCCGGACGCTCTGCACGGCGGCACAGTACCGGGCACCACGCCTGAACGACAGCTACCCGGCCCTGTCTCCGGTGGAAATCTCCGTGGTACCAAGCGCTTCCGACAAGCGCATTTTCGCGGACCCGGGGCGCAGGGGCTGCTGCTGATCCGGCGAAGGTGCCCATCCGTGAAGATACGCAATCTCGAACGTTGCCGTAACATTGCCGTCCGCATCCGCAGTTGCGGTATAAAGCTCCAGCATCTTTGCTATCACATCACGACGTAACAGGGTTTTATGCCGGTCGCGCATCACATTGCTTTCACCCATCGCCCGGACATCGGATAATAATCTCAGCGGGTTGGCATAGCGCACAGGCACGACCTCCCGGTCCGCAACCGTCAGAGCAAATCCGGCCCTTTGCAGCAATCCGCCGAGATCCCGTAAATCCGCCATGGGTGCAATACGCGGACTAAGGCCACCGGTCACTTCAACCTCGGCCCGTGTCAGAAAGGTTCGCAATTCGGTCAGTGTCTGCCCTGCGAACATCGCCGCTATCAGCAAGCCGTCAGGTTTAAGTGCCCGCCGCATCTGGATCAACGCCCCCGGCAGGTCGTTGGTCCAATGCAGGGTCAGCGGCGCAATGATCAGATCAAACGTTTCATCTGCAAACGGCAGGGCCTCTTCATCCGCGATAAGGGTCAGCGCCTCCGGCACTGCGCGCGCGGCACTGGCGGCCATAACAGACGATGCCTCCGTTTGCACAAGGTGCACGATCCCGAAGCGGCCCTGTAAAGCGCTCCCCATAATCCCGTTTCCGGCCCCTATTACGGCGATGCGCGGAAAGGTGCGCTTTATCTCTTCAAGCCGTTCAGTAATCTGTCCGGCCGTATCGCGGATCAGGAAGTCAGCATCAGCAAGCCGGTGTGCCGCCCTGTCCCTGCGCCGCCGCCATAAAGCACGGTCAAACGGGCCGAAATCAGCACTGTTTTTTTCTGCAGGAAGTTTCATTATCTCCAGAATAACCCCATTTCACCGAAAGGGGAATTTTTTGGGATATCCGGGGCACACCATTTTGCACAGGGCGGCGGATATGCTGTTTCCTCCATGCTGTCTTGTGTGCCGGGCCGACGTTGCTGATGCCCGTATGCTCTGCCCGTCATGTTGGAGCGACGGGCATATGATAGACGGTGTCGTCTGTGACATCTGCGGCTGTCCTATACCCGTAGCGTTGGCGGACCATCTCACTATCCACTGCGAAGAATGCCGTTCCGGTGCGATGCAATGGGATAAGGGGCGGGCCGCTGCGCTTTATGCGGGCAGTGCGCGCCGGATGATCCTGTCATTCAAACACGGGGATAAACCCGATATGGCACAGGCTCTGGGGCACTGGATGCACCGTGCCGCAGGGGATATTATCGCCCGCGCCGATATGATCGTACCCGTCCCGCTGCACCGGCGGCGGTTTCTGATGCGGCGCTACAATCAATCCGCCGAGCTGTCACGTGTGATCGCACGATTATCCGGAAAGGCGCACAGGCCGGATATTCTGCGCAGGGTCCGCCCGACAGAAATGCAGCGTGCCCGTAATGCCAGGCAGCGTATGCAAAATGTCAGCGGCGCTTTTATAGTTCCCGCCCGTCTGCAGGGTATAGTACGTGACCGGCATATCCTACTGGTCGATGATGTTCTGACCACAGGCGCAACCCTGAACGCGGCCACCGCCGCCCTACGCCCGTATAGACCGGAAAGCGTTTCGGTGGCCGTTTTTGCACGGGCCGCCTCATCAACAGATTTTTGATCAGGATTCATAAATTATGCCGTTATAAAACGGACAAATGGAGGACAGTTATGGCGAATATTGAAATTTATACCAAGGCAACCTGCGGCTACTGCATGATGGCCAAAAAGATGCTCAAATCCAAGAATGTCAAATTCACCGAATTTCCGGTCGGCATGAATGCGGCAAAACGTGAAGAAATGATCCAGCGCTCAAACGGCGGAAGAACCGTACCGCAAATTTTTATCAACGGCGAACATATCGGCGGCTTTGATGACATGAATGCGCTGAACAAAGCCGGAAAGCTCGACCCTCTGCTTGCCGCATGATTTTACGCGCGGCTGTCGTTCAGACAAATGCCACAGGGGACGTGGAGCGTAACACGGAACGCGCCGTATCCCTGATCCGCAAGGCGGCTGGGAAAGGCGCACGATTCATCCAGACGCCTGAGGTCACGAATATGATTCCCGCCACCGGCGGGGATCTGTTCCGGTTGATCCGCGACGAGAACGACGATCCCGTATTAACTATTCTGTGCGCACTGGCCGCTGAACTTAGTGTGACAATACATGTCGGCTCGCTCGCCCTGAAATCCGAAGACCCTGAACGTGCCGCAAACCGCGGATTTCTGATCACGCCGCAAGGCCGGATTTCCGCCCGTTACGACAAAATTCATATGTTCGAGGCTGATCTGGGTGACAAAGGCCGCTTTCGCGAGGCAACCCGCTACCGCCCCGGCAACAAGGCTGTGCTGGCGGATACAGACGGTGTAAAAATCGGTATGGGAATTTGTTATGATATGCGCTTTCCCGCCCTTTACCGGCAACTGGCACAGGCCGGTGCACATATCCTGACAGCCCCCAGCGCATTTACGGTCCCGACCGGCAAGGCCCATTGGCATACTCTGCTGCGCGCAAGGGCCATTGAAAACGGCTGTTTCATGATTGCTGCGGCACAATGGGGGCCCCATGGCGGCAGGGACGAAAGCGCCATGCGTGAAAGCTATGGCCATTCTCTGATTGTGGACCCGTGGGGGACTGTCCTTACGGATGCATGTGAGGGCGAGGGCATTTCACTGGCCGACCTCGACCTTGGACTCGTGGCAAAAGCCCGGAAACGAATCGGATCACTGACACAAGGACGTGATGTTTCCGTCGAAATCGCAACCGCGCCTTAATGCGTCCTATACTTTCTAAGACATAAAAACAGGCGGGCACACACAACACCTGAACGGCCCTTTGAATGGAAACCGGCAATGACCAAACATCTGATCCGTACAGCCGCCCTTGCGCTTCTGACAGCCTCCGTCGCAGCCTATACTTTCGGAATTATCGGACCGAAAAGCGGTTTTGCAAACCTGTCCAATATCAAACGCACGGTTCTGGAAGATTTTTCCAGCCCCTGGGCCATGACATTCCTGCCCGATGGGCGCGCTCTGGTCACGGAAAAGGGTGGTACATTATGGCTGATCGGTATGAACGGTCAAAAACTGGGCCGTATTTCCGGTGTTCCGAGCTTAAAGGTGCGCGGACAGGGCGGCCTAGGCGATATTATTCTTCATCCTGACTTTGCCGTAAACGGCATTGTTTATCTGTCCTATGTCGAGGCTGATGCCGAAGACAACGCGCTCAGCGGTGCGGCGGTTATGCGCGCAAAACTGTCACTGACCGAAGGCACCGGCAAATTGTCGGAGGGTAATGTCATCTGGCGTCAGGTGCCGAAGGTCACCGGCAGCGGGCATTTCGGGCACCGCCTGGCGTTTGCGCCAGACGGCCATCTGTTTATCACATCGGGCGAGCGGCAGAAATTTGATCCGGCACAGGATATGTCCGGCAATCTGGGTAAAATTATACGCCTGACGGAAACCGGCGGCATTCCCGCCGATAACCCCTTTGCGGATCAGGGCGGTGTCGCGGCTCAGGTCTGGAGCCTGGGCCATCGCAATCCGCTCGGGATTGCCTTTGCCGCGGATGGCACACTTTGGTCCCATGAAATGGGACCAAGGGGCGGAGACGAGCTGAACCGGATCGTACGCGCGGCAAACTACGGCTATCCGGAAGTCTCTGACGGCAGGCATTACAGCGGACTACCCATCCCCGACCATAGCGAAAAGCCGGAATATGAAAAACCGGCAATTTCCTGGGTTCCCTCGATCAGTCCGGCGGGTCTGATCCATTACAGCGGCAAGGACTTTCCCGAATGGCAGGGGCATATCCTGATGGGCGGGTTGTCGGGCCGCGCCTTGTTGCGCATCATCCCTGACACGACTGGCGGCGCGGTTGAAGCAGAACGCATCAGCTGGAGCAAACGCATCCGCGAGGTTGAACAGGGTCCGGACGGAACGCTCTATGTGCTGGAGGACGGAAAAAGTGGCCGCCTTCTGCGGCTTGAACCGGCAGAATAACCGGAAAGCTTATACCATCGGACAGGGCTTTCCTTTCACAGCGGCCGCGTCCTATAAGGCGGCATTGCTACCGACGGAGTGCCCATGTCTTTCAACACGTTCGGCCATCTTTTCCGCGTGACAACCTGGGGCGAAAGCCACGGACCCGCACTGGGTTGCACAATAGACGGTTGCCCTCCGGGCATCACCGTGGATGAGGCCGGATTACAGCACTGGCTGGACCTGCGCAAACCCGGCACCAGCAAATATGTCACCCAGCGCCGTGAACCCGATCAGGTGCAAATTCTCTCCGGCGTATTTGAAGGGCAAACCACCGGCACGCCGGTTCAGCTGATGATTCAAAATGCGGATCAACGCTCGAAGGATTACGGCGACATCAAAGACCAGTTCCGTCCCGGACACGCCGATTACACCTATTTCACAAAATACGGCATTCGGGACTACCGTGGCGGTGGCCGGTCCTCCGCCCGCGAAACGGCAGCAAGGGTGGCAGCAGGCGGCATTGCCCGCGCTGTACTGAAAAATATGCTGCCAAAGCTGACAATACGCGGAGCCATGGTCCAGATCGGTGAAAATGTCATAAACCGTAATAACTGGGACTGGGAGCAAACAGGCCAAAACCCGTTCTGGTGTCCGGATTCAAAGGCCGTGTCCGGATGGGAGGCATATCTCGACGGCATCCGCCGTGATCAGGATTCCGTCGGAGCGGTCATAGAAGTTATCGCCGAAGGCGTTCCTGCCGGTCTTGGCGCGCCCGTTTACGCAAAGCTTGATACCGAACTTGCCGCCGCCATGATGTCGATCAATGCCGTCAAGGGCGTCGAAATCGGCGACGGGTTTGCCTCCGCCGCCTTGCGAGGGTCGGAAAATGCCGATGAGATCAGAATGGGAAATGATGGTCCCCGCTTCGGATCAAATCATGCGGGAGGCATCCTGGGCGGAATATCTTCAGGGCAGGACATTGTGGTCCGCTTTGCCGTCAAACCGACCTCCTCAATCCTGACCCCGCGCAAATCCATTGACCGGTTCGGCAGGGATGTGGACATCATCACAAAGGGACGGCATGATCCCTGTGTCGGCATCAGAGCCGTCCCTGTGGGCGAGGCAATGGCCGCCTGTGTCATCCTCGATCACCTGCTGCTGCATCGCGGTCAGATCGGTGAAAATCGCGGAAGCATAGCCCCCGTAAGCTGATACAACCGCATAGCGTATGGATAAAAAATCCCACCGCCTTGGCAGTGGGATCATTCATCACTCAATCTATATCAGCACCGGGCCGACATCCGCCCGTACGCGTCAGGACGGGCGTTCATCAGCTAGACGTTTTGCCTGATCAACCCAGCGGTCACGGATGATCCGGCCTTTAAAGCGCAGCTTGCTGTCAACCCACGCAATATCGGTCGGGGAAAATTCACCGATCTGACGGAAGTAATAAATCCCCAGACTGTTCAGTAAATTCTCCAGCTTTGGGCCGACACCTTTTATCCGTTGCAAATCATCCTGCGCCCCTTGTGACGCCGATGTCAAAAGACCGGAGGGGCGGTTATTCTCATCGGCAACGAAATTACCGCCCTCGATAAGACGTAGGGCTTCGGCATCGCCCGCAGAAACGGCACCGGTATTACCGGTTCCGCCGGAGCCTGCAAAGCCTTGCGTAGCCATCAAATCACGCGCCTGGGGTATCCATTCATCACGCCCGACACGTCCGGGGAATCCCAGACTCTGATTCGCCCACTCCTGATCTGTTTCAGAAAAATCTGCGATCTGACCGTAATAATAGATGCCTTTATCATTCAGCTGTCTTTGCAGTACATGGCCGATGCCCTTGATCTTCGTCAGGTCATCAGGTGCACGGCCTTCAACCGGTTTTGACAACAATCCCGCAGGGGCAGCCACAGTCGGTTCAGCCATGCGATTATCCAGAGCCATCAGGCCCTGTGTCTGGGGCACCCAGCGGTCACGGACCGCGCGGCCCTTGAAGTCAAGCTCGCGGTCCGCCCAGGCAAGGTCCGCTCCTGAAAAGCCCGCGATCTGCTCATAATAATAAATGCCACGGTCATTCAGCTTACCGTTGATCTTCGGACCGATCCCCTTGATCCGCGTCAGATCATCCGGCGCCCGCCCGCTTTCCGGAGCCGAAAGGCGGCTGGAGGGCGCTGCAAGCACCTCGCCGGAGGACAAAAGGCGCTCCGCCTCCGCCTCTTCCGCTGACAAAGC
>CALFWP010000101.1 GCA_937927905.1 uncultured Neomegalonema sp. | reverse complement strand
GAGTTCGGAGCATCAAAATCCTCATCCGTCCGCGCGGCTTCGGCACGGATAGTGTGTTCCGCATCTTTGAATTCATAGGCAATACGCCCGGCATTACCGGTTTCGCCGAACTGATTGACAGTCTGGGACCCCTCAATCTGGATCTTGCCCCAGCCGTTATACCCGGCTTCTGCATAAGCGGACCGCACTGTCCTGCGTTCATCCAGACCGCGCTCCGCATCGGAGCGGACCTCGCGGTATCCGACGGCAATACCCTCGACGGGTTCAACCCGCACTTCACCGCCATAGACCAGATAATCATCGCCGGCCCCTTCGGTGGTTTCATATGTCACCCGGATGGAAACAGGGTTCAGCTCCGGCGTATTCTGTGAGATCGGGCGGTTGAAAATCAGCGCACCACTGAAGAAATCAAGGCTGTAATCCGTGAAACGGGTCTGCAGCTGCCGTGAAATAATCAGATCGGGCTGATCACGGTCACGGACAAGAATCTCTACAATCTCGGTGCCGTCCACAAGGCCGTCGAGATTGAAATCATAAGGGCCGGATACACCGCGTCCGCGCTGTTCCAGAACGCGCTGGCGCTCGTCGGTTTCAGCCACGAATAAATCAACGGTGACGGGGCCGTGTTCCAGGTGGACCTGTCCACCCGTCAGAGACCGGCGGTACGCGCCGAGGCGGATGGCATCCGCGCGCGGCTCCACCGCGATATCACCGTACAGAATAAAGGATTGACCGCGCTCGACTTTGACAAACAATTCGGAGTTCGACTGCGCATCAAATCCGCGCTCTGAATTATCCCCGTATACTGGGTAAAATTCATCCCGCCGGATATCACGGAACAACCTCTCCCGGGTGTCCTGATCACTGTCATACCGCAATGTCAGAAGGTTATCGCCCAGTATTTTACCCTTGAGGTAAAGCTGCCCGCGCACACCCTCGGTTGTTTCTTCAAAGGACGAGATTTCATCCTCTCTGATCAGTCCTTCAAGAACACTGCCATCTTCCCCGAAACGGATCGCCCCCTCGACAACACCCACGAAAACACGCTCTTCCAGGTCAGGCGAAAATGCGATTTGCGCGTCCACTTCCGCAAATCCGGAGACAATGCCGATGGTTTCGGTTCCGACCAGATCAGGCGGAATGAAGTCAAACGTCGCTTCGCCATTGTCAATATACGCCTGAACACCGTGGATATTATCCCGGATATCCCGGACATCCCAAATGCCCCTTTGTGCGGTCAGTGTCACCTCCGCGGGCACACGGACCAGACGGCCCGCGGCATCAACAATACGAACAGCCACCGGTATCCGGGCGCGCGAATCCGCCGGGGCTTTATCCGGCGCGACGATGACAAGCCCGACCGGGTCACCCGGTGCGTAAACTGTCAGGCTCTCCTGACCCCGCTCGTTACCAAACGGATCCGTTACGACTGCCGTGATGATGTTGGCCTCGGGTTTCAGGCGCAGAGCGACATATTCGAAAACCTGGACACCTTTTTTCCGGTCGACCACCTTGGCACCGATTTGCGTATCCGGAACCGGCTCCCCGTTGACGCGAAGGCTTAGTTTGCCCTTGACCGGACCTTTGATCCGCAAAGTCACGTTCGGACGGCTTGTTTCATGTCCGTCAGCAATTCCGACAAAACCAAGCGCCGGATCAACATTTTTCACCAGCTCTTCAATAGGCGTCCTGATGATTTCCAGATCACCGTCATTATCAGGACGGACGGTTTTGTCCGCTTCGGTGAACAGCTCGGTTGACGTATCGATACCGGTTTCATTTCTTGAACTGCTGCGTGTCACCGCATCAAATGTCAGTGGAAGGTCGTCCCTCAAAAGAGACTCAGAATTGGCAAGGCCCCTGAACCGTTCCAGACGGACTTCAACATCCTTTGCCGCAGCCTCGGACCAGAACAAAGGAAAATCTTCCGTGCGCAGCTCTCCGCGTTTGAGGTCGATAAATCTGGAACCGGGCACACCCGCATCATCAACATCCAGCGGAACCGGTCTGGTGGATTTCGGCAACGTGCTCTTTTGCAGCGCCAGTACACCTGTGATCGGCCGCAACCCGAACAGAGAATATCTACCATGCTCATCAGTTACAACAGACAGACCCGTTGAGGTCACGATCTTAATGCCCGGAATACCGGGTTCATCCTTTTCAGTCTGGATACCATCCAGATTTTTATCAAGGAACACCCGCCCGACAATCACCGCTTCATCCGCAAACACACCACCGCGGTCATCAATACTGACAGTTGCACGCGCCTGTTGCGAGCTGAGCGGGATGCCGGTTCCGATCTGCTGACCGGACAGAACAGCCGTGTTGACTTTGCTGCCCTCACGGGTGGCCGTCCCCACACGCACACCATAAGTGATTTCCTGTGAGGAATTCGGACCCAGAAAACCCAGATCGAAAGACAAAACACCATTTTCCCTTAAGCCCGGCAGAACAGTCATCGGCGCGCCGTCCAGCCGTGCTGACCCTTCAACAAAGCTGAAACCGGTGGGAAGCCGGTCAATGATTTGAGCATTTGCCAGGGCCTGATCCGTACGGTTGGACGCATTCAGGGTGTAAATGACAAACCCGCCCCTTCGGACAGTGGCCCGATCTGCCGTTTTATCAAGCGTCAGGGGCAGGTTGCTCGCCGGATCAAGCGGAATATCAAAGGTAAACGGTGCACTAGCATCCAATCTGAAACCGACACCAAAGGACGCCGCAGCATCAATCCGGCGGTCAAACCCGGGAAAGGCCGGACGGATTGAAGGAAACGAATAATCGACCGGAGGAATGATTCCGATACGGTAGTCCCCCGCAGGAAGAGTGCCGAGGTCAAAATAACCTTGCGCATCCGTTACAGCTTGCGCGACTGGCGCGGATACGGCACCGGCCAGACTAATATCCACCGTCGCCCCGGCTACAGGCGTGTTATCAACGCTGTTGAAGACAAAACCGCCCGGCGCAAGACCGGCACTGGTTGTTAATGTACCGCTGATACAGGCATCAGAGGCCGACGCAACCGCATTATCACCGGATTGGGCCTCAAGAACATTGTTCCTCTGGCTGGCACGAAGTGTGCGAATAACACCGATTGCCGCTGTCTGGAATGTGCCGGTGTTCGGTCCGGTCTCACGGGCAATGAGAACCTCGCGGTCTCCGGATGTGGGCGTTATGATCTGTACGGAAATTTCATCAACCGCGCTTGTGACATTACAGGCGGCAGCATCAATTACGGCAATCAGATTCCGGCCGAACGGGATTCCCGTGACAGAGGGGCCACCAGACTCGGAACGGAATTCAATTGTCTGACCCGGGCCGTTGATCGTCGTGATGACTTCATTCGAACTCTGCTCCTCCGTGCCGTTCGTCAGATAGCCGACAGCCGTATTCACAATATCAACCCGATCGGCAGAGGCAGGCGCCTTTACCGTAAAACCGAGATTGGCGGAACGACCGACATCAAAGGAATCGTTCAACAGAAAAGCAACAGCATCTATACTGCTTAAATCAGATGGCAGAGTCTGTGTGTAGCTGTGCCTGGGATTTCCGCGCAGGTGATAAAGAACATCCAAACCCCCGCTCTCATTCACAGAGGCCAATGTAGTATTCAGCGGAATAGCGTCGCGGATTAAAACGCCGCTGCGCACAATTCCATCCACCGAAAGCGGTTCACCCTCCACCATATTATACGGAGCAATCGCGGTTTCCGCGTTGTTACGGGTTATAATCGCATAATCGATTTCATTATCATCCTCGCGCAATGTCGCGGATTTCAGCATGAAAAGGCTTGTATCATCAATAATTGCGCGTGCGCGCAACGAGGACAAAAACGGCGTTCTCAGAACTTCCAGAGACAATAGCGAACTCGCAGTTGCGTTAAAAGAAGCTCGAAGCTCTGTATCAGCAAAATCTCCAAGATCGACATTGGAGGGTGTTTCAAATTCATAAATCAGAAAAACCCGTTCGCGGGGCTCTACTCTGAATAAACGGGTTTCATCAATTTCACTATCGCTACCATCAACAATACCATTATTGTTGTTATCAAGAAATAGTCTGCCATTGGTATTAAAGTCATCACCGCCCAGTTCAACGATCCGGAAACTTCCGACCAAAGCAATGCTACCGGTATTCTCGGCATTGAAATTATACTGACTTGTGCTGGCGCGGGATAAAACAACTTCGCGTCCGCCTTCCAGATTAAGAACAAGGGCGGAAGGGACTGCTGCAAGGACGGTATTGGAACGGATCGCTTCAACCGCACCCAGGCGGCTATTTGAATAAGTTGCGCTTGCACTGGCGGTAATATTGACACCAAACGGCACAGATGTCGAATGTGCTTCCTGTGTGCCGAATAATCCTGTGAACGCAATGCCGGCACATGTGGCGATTTGCAAAAGTTTCTTTTTGTATTTTTTACTTTTGAAAAACATGACGATCCCTTCGAAAGCGGTCGCTAACGTGAGGTAAAACGTAACAATGCCGGAAGCGGAGGGGCCGCGAGATACAGCCCCTCCAGTGAATATTACTCGTCAATTCTGACTGTAAATTCCAGGGTTGCCGGAGCACCCGGTATCAGCGTGCCGTGCAATGTTTCCAGAGAACCGCCTGCACCCTCGGCAGGGCGGGACGTGATCGTGGAACCTGCAGGCGACAGCGATATCGAGCACGAACCGCCGCATTCCGTCAGGGTCGTAAAGCCGGGTACGGTATCCTGAATTGTGACATCATCCGCATCCGCGGTACCGGTGTTATTGGCGGTAATTCTGTAGCGGATACACTGACCTGGCTCGGCACGGACATCTGTACTGATGAACGAACCGGACAAGCTGCCGTTACATGCAGGGTCAACAGCCTGTAATTTAATCAGCGTCAAATCACCGGATACAATGACCACAGTATCCGTCACTTCATTATCCGACAGGTCACGATCGGTAACGGCACCACTATTGAAGCTTGATGACAGAGTTAGTGTTTCAGACTCGCCAAGACCGATAGCACCGCTCGAAGGAACCTGAACACGGTGGATGATGCTCAGCGTTGCGCCCGGTGCAATCCCGCCCGGAATATCGCTAATATTTGTAATCACACTATCCGCAGCATCGACCACACCATCATCATTCGCGTCGAAGAAAATGGTGCCTGAGAAGGTTGAAAACCCTCCTGCCGGATCTGTTGTAAATGCGCCTTCCGTGATCGTGACATTACCTTCGTTGGTCAGAACGTGAGGAATATCAGCAACACCACCTGGTGCGACCTGGACATTCTGGTCCGTGGCAAATGCAATATCGACAATTTCATTGACCGATACATTGTTGGTGATGGTATCGCCGCGTCCTGATGTCGGTGAAGTCACTTCAACCTGAACCGGCGTAACACCCGGTGCCTCATTTGCCGGAGGTGTCACAATCACTCTAACATCCTGTGTGCCGCCGCCCGGAACAACACCGGTATTGTTTACAGGTGTGCCATCAGGCAGCCTGAACTCCACCGTCCAGCCTGCCGGTAATGGCGTCGGCAGAGACAAATCATATGTATCCCCGGTCGGCCCACCGTTTGATATCGTCAACAGGAAGCTGGTCGGCACACCCGGATCCGTCGCATTCGTAATCAGAGGCGTGCCGGTCCCTGCACCCGTTCCTAAGGTTGCGCCAGCAGCACCGGTATTGGTCAGATCAACTGTTGCACCCTGTATAGCACCGGTGAACAAACCTGTGGCTGTGTTCGGCAATCCGCCATTTGCGGATTGTGCAGTCAGAACAACCTGGTAATTTGTCGAACCGGCCGGTGTTACAGGTGCATTAGTAGGCAATGTCGCGATAATGCTCACAACGCCTGTGGCACCGGGGGCCAAGGGTCCGAGTGGCCCTGCTACCGGTGTTGCACCATCCGCTCCGACAAGCTGGAATGTCGTACCTGATGGAAATCCGTTCGTTGCATCATTCGCAACGTTCAAATTAATCGTATCGGTAGTATTTGAACCGTTTGTAACGACAAATTCCATGACTACTCTGCCGCCCTGGAAGATATCGGTGCTTTCCTCTACAATGTCATTGAGTGCGCCATCATCATCAGTTGATGATGGTGCAGCAGCATTCAGGTTGGCCGCGCTGTCGGGATCGGCGGCATGGGTCGCAGCTGCCGCATCCGCGGCTGTTACACGGAATGCGGGATCAACAGTGATAATCGCCTCATTCGATGGCGGGAATGCCGTACCGTCAACGACCTGGGTTGCGATATTCGAAATATCACCGGCAGACACACCGTTATTGATTGTCGCACGGAATGTGACTGTTGCCGTACGGCCGCTTGGAACGCGGTCGATTTCAAACTCTACCGTATCAGTGCCGTCGTAGTCATAGTCGATCTGGAACCCGTTACCGTTGGCTTGTTCAAAACCGTCACCGGTGTCAGTCAAAGCTGCTGCGGCATCAGACCATGACCCTGAATTCGGAACATATGTCAGTGCCGGATCAAGCTGATCGGTGACCACCAGATTATCCGCCGGAGCCAGACCGGTACTGGAATATGTCAAAGTGATTGTAACCGTATCACCTGCACCGGTCACACCGTCACCGGATGTATCAGTGACTGTCATAGCCTTGACGATCTCAGTAATCGCACCGTTAGAGACGGTAACAGTATTCGTATTACTTGCCGTCAAGGTCGTTGAAGTCGTGGTGCTGAATTGACTTTCAGCTGTAATATCAATTGTTTCAGTTGCACCAACAGTCGCACCGCTCGGAACGGTGGCTTCAACGACAAAACCGAATGCCTCACCCGCCGCAAGGGACGGTGTGGCAATAATCGGTGTTGTTGTATCCGCAACACCGTCAAAGTTAGCATCCGGGAAAATATCGATTCCGGCAAAGTCAAACGGACCGCCGAGAGCTTCAGTTGCCGTCAGATTAAATGAATCCGTGCCGTTTCCGTCGTTGGTTATCGTATGAGGTAAAAAGACTTTACCGCCGGGGTTGGCTGTTTCGGTGTTATCGGTAACAAGTGTGATACCGGCAACCTGTTGCACGATTGTCTCAACACGGTTTGATGTGACACTGATCGTATCACCCGATGCGTTTACGTAGGTCGCGGATGCCTGGTTCCCGATCCTGGAACCAGCAGCCGGTGCTGCAGCATAACTTGCAACTGCTGTAAGCGACGCTGCTGACAGCAACAGACCAAACCGGATAGAACTCGTTCGGTTCATCATAAGGTGCCTCTCCTTATCCATTCAGGCATGGCGTAGCCGTCACCGCAAATCATGCGATTTATCTAAGCCAATGATTTTATGTGTTTATTTTAAACGTCAGGTGATTATCTTACTTGATAAACACCCTGTATGACTGATGCACCGAGGCATCCTTCTGAACTGTGTCACCGAGGACCCAGCGCACGGCTGTAAAGTGTTCCGGTCCGGCAGGTTCAACCAGTCGTGAACCGTCAGCCTGAATGACAACACGTTGAGCAGGCAGGGCAGACCATTCTTCACCGGCGTTGTCCGGATTGAATTCTCCGCGCACTTCAAATGTTGCCACAACATCACTTTTGGAACGACCGATAACCAGCTCACCGCCTTCAGGGACCGGCCCGGTAACTGCAACACCGCCAATAGCATTATCAAAGGTGTTGGTATGCCTCATTCTGTACTCAATGGTTTGTCCGGGCTTTACCTGATCAGCAGATGCATACTGCTCAGCACCGGATGCGTCTGTTGTGACGATATACGCGGCCATTTCACTTTTCAGCTCTGCAAACGCGATTGTAGGTACAAACATGCAGATAAGGGTCGCAGTTCTTGCGATTGAAGTTGATCGAATGATCATAATTAGCTCCGCTATCTCTTGTTTAGTTCAAGCAATAGCAAGGTTGTACAATAGATATAATTGCAATTAAATTAATAAAATTTGTAATTTAAGCCTATAAAATATTAATAAGAACAATATTTTTATTAATACAGGTTTATTAAATAATTAATTTACTTATTATTTACTATAAAAAATTTATTAAAATATAATAATTACATAAAAAATAGAAAATTTATTTTATGTAATAAAAAATAAGCATCAATTAATACCAGTATTAAAATTTTACAGGACAGGCCAGTGCTCAAATTATAACCAACCGAAGGCTGAAGGCACAGGTAACGACATACGCGGCATTCAAAAAAACAACCCATAATTTTAATTAACAAAAAAATACAATTAATAATATAGTTCGACAATTCACCTGGAAACACAGTTAAATCCCGCTACCGCGAACCACCCGGCTTTTAAAAATATCACATGTTATCTAATTCGCTTCTATATTTCCCGACTTAAGGCTAACAAACAGAATAACTGAACAATTTTTGAGATCCTGAATTCTGATTCAGCCAATCACACACTGTATGCACCAATATAAAGTCTATTTTTTAGGCAAAATAATAGATTTCAATCTCTATAGCAGCAGAATTATTTGAAATACTGCGTTAAATCTCTTGTAAAAAAATTATAAACAACATATTTTTACAAAAATTTAGATCACAACCTTAAGATTTGTTTTTTGACATTTCAATTTAATCAGACTAGCATTTTTGTATACACAAAAAGCATTAAAGCATTGAACATCAACCCTAAATACCCCCGGAGAAATCGTGACCAAATCCCCAAATCCAATAGATATCCATGTTGGGAGCCGCGTCCGGCTCAGACGCATGATGATCGGCATGTCCCAGGAAAGACTAGGTGAAAAACTCAACCTTACTTTCCAGCAGGTTCAAAAATATGAAAAAGGTGCCAACCGCATCGGTGCCAGCCGCCTGTTTACAATAGCAAGCATATTGGATGTTCCTGTCCAATTCTTCTTTGAAGATATGCCTGATACTGCCACCGAAAACCTTCCCGGTGCATCAGAAGGCATGAGAGAGCCGGATCAGACAGAATACGTTATGGGCTTTGTCAGCAGCGCCGAAGGCCTGCAATTGAACACCGCTTTCAGTAAAATCGGGAATTTAGAAACCCGCAGAAAACTCGTCGATCTGGTGAAAACACTGGTCGATTAATATTTGTGATGTATATGCGGGCATGCCAGAAGGCACACCCGCGCATCAATTTGCAAAACGGAAATGCATAATATCACCGTCAATGACGGTATACTCTTTACCCTCAAGCCGCATTTTTCCCGCATCTTTAGCCGCCTGCTCACCACCCAAAGACACATAATCCGCATGGGAGATTGTCTCCGAACGGATAAAGCCCTTCTCAAAATCCGTATGGATCGCACCGGCCGCCTGTGGCGCACGGTATCCGCCGGGAATTGTCCAGGCACGTGCCTCTTTCGGGCCACAGGTAAAATACGTAATCAGATCCAGCATCTGATAACCGCTGCGGATCAAACGGTCCAATCCCGCCTCTTCCAGATTCATTTCTTCAAGGAATGCATTGCGGTCGTCATCCGCAAGTTGGGAAATTTCCGCCTCGATCGCAGCTGAAATAACCACGCTTGAGCAGCCGCGCCCGGCGGCCATTTCAGCGACTTTTGCCGAATGCGCATTGCCCTCCGCCGCCGACTCCTCATCGACATTACAGACAAACAGCACCGGCTTGGCCGTAATCAGTTGCAGCATACGCCAGGCACGGACATCTTCAGAATCAACATCCATGTCCCGCGCCGGCCGCCCGTCTTCCAACAAAGCTTTGGCTTTTTTCATCAGCTCCGCCTGCTGCGCAGCCTCTTTATCACCGCCGCGAATACGTTTAGTAATATTGACGAGACGTTTATCAATGCTTTCAAGATCGGCAAGCATCAGCTCTGTTTCGATAATTTCGGCATCGGCAACCGGATCAACGCGCCCCTCGACATGGGTCACATCGCCATCCTCGAAACACCTCAGGACATGGGCAATCGCGTCAACCTCGCGGATATTGGCCAGAAACTGATTGCCCAGCCCCTCACCCTTGGAGGCCCCTTTGACCAGACCGGCAATGTCGACAAAGGTCATGCGCGCGGGGATGACCTTTGCGGAACCGGCAATTTCCGCAATGGTGTCAAGGCGCGGATCGGGTACCGAGACCTCACCGACATTCGGCTCGATCGTACAAAACGGAAAATTCGCCGCCTGTGCGGAGGCCGTACGTGTGAGTGCATTAAAAAGTGTGGATTTGCCGACATTCGGCAGGCCGACAATACCGGTTTTGAAGCCCATGGATCACTCTTGAAAAAGATTGCACCGCGCGCCAGCCCAATGGCAGGCAAAGCCCCGAAAGTCAACGATTGCTGAAACCATCAGCGACAAAAACAAAGGCCGCTATCCCTTTTCACGCAGCAATCTTGCCTTATCCCGCTGCCAGTCCCTCTTTTTCGAGTCCTGACGCTTATCAGCGACGTTTTTACCCTTCGCCACGCCGATTTGCAGCTTTGCCAGCCCGCGATCATTGAAAAAGAGCCGCAGAGGGATAATCGTCATACCCTGACGTTCCCGTGCCTGTTTGAGTTTTTCCATCTCCCGCTTTTTCAGTAACAGCTTACGGGGACGGCGCTCTTCATGATTAAGTTTTTCATGAGCCTGCGGATAAGGCGGGATCGCGGAATTAATCAGCCACATTTCACCCTTTTCAGGTGAAGCATAGCTTTCGGCGATATTCGCCTGTCCCGAACGCAAGGATTTAACCTCAGTGCCGGTGAGGACCAGACCGACCTCCAGTTTTTCCTCAATAGCGTAGTTATGACGTGCCTTACGGTTTTCTGCGATAAGCTTACCGTTATCACCGGGTTTCGCTTTTGCTTTTTTGGCCATCTGTCATCTTCCGCAGGGGGCGCGCCAGTACGATTGATTACGCCGGTCAGTTCAGCAAACCGGCATGAATCATAGCGTCACGAATGACCGCTTTGGAATCGTCCGTAACCGTACAAATCGGCATCCGTACCTCATCCGAACATTTGCCAAGCAAAGATAAAGCATATTTTGTCGGCGCGGGACTGGATTCGATGAAAACAGCGGAATGGAGAGGCAACAGCCTGTCCTGCCATTTCAGAGCCTCGGCATAATCCCCCGCCAGACACGCTTCCTGCATTTTTGCACATGCGGCAGGAGCAACATTTGCAGTCACCGAGACACAGCCGATGCCGCCCATGGCGTTAAAGCCCACCGCCGTAGGGTCTTCCGCTGAAAACTGAATGAAATCCGGCCCCATCGCCTGACGTTGCAAGGCAACCCGGCCCACATCTCCGCCCGCGTCCTTAATTCCGACAATCCGGGGCAGTTTAAATAGTTCGGTCATGGTTTCTGTCGTCATATCCACAACAGAGCGCCCGGGAATATTGTAAATGAAAATCGGTAGATCCGCCGAATCATGCAGGGTTTTGTAATGCTCATAAAGCATCCGCTGGGTCGGTTTGTTATAATACGGTGTTACAACCAGGGCCGCATCCGCACCGATATCCGCCGCATGTTTCATAAACCGGACGGCCTCGGCGGTGTTGTTTGAGCCGGCACCGGCCATAACAGGGACACGGCCCGCAACGGTTTTGACGGTTATTTCAATGACTCGCTCGTGCTCTTCATGGCTGAGAGTCGGCGATTCTCCGGTGGTGCCCACAGGAACGATCCCGTGACTGCCCTCGGCAATCTGCCATTCGATCAAATGTTTGAGCGTATCCTCATCCACTTCGCCGTTCTTGAACGGCGTAACCAGTGCGGGCATGGAGCCACGGAAACGCTCGGCAAAGGAAAGTGAAGAAGACATCGCTCAATTCTTTCATCTTATGGTAAAAACAGGAACCGTAAAGGTTTAACCCGATAAAGGGAACAGCCCCCGGGTGTCAACAAAGCCGTCCTTTCACCAAACGTGAATATTTGCTAGTGTACACCCGAAATGTATCGCACAATTCGGACCGCGCAGGCAGAAAGAAATCCGCATGAAGTATCTGCACCGCTTTACAGCTGTGGTCTTCGGATCTTACATGGCATTAGGCGCACAAACCGGGACCGCCTCCACACAAAATTCTCCGCGCGCTGATGCAATGGAACGCATCGTTGAAAAGGCAAAAGACAAACAATGGACCGCAGCGCGTAACGCCGCCCGTTCATTGCGGGATCCGGTCGCGATGGAGGCTTATGAGTGGCTGCGCCTGCGCCAGCCCGGTATTGACAATTTCGAGCGCATTGCGGCCTGGGTCGAGGCGCATCCTGACTGGCCTGATGAAAAACGCATACAATCACAGGGCGAAAATGCCCTCGTGCCTGGTGTGTATCCTCCCGATAAACTTGTGAATTTTTTCGGTCGTCACATGCCGTATACCGGTAAGGGTGCCGTATTCTACGCAGAAGCCTTGCGCGCACTCGGCCAGACAAAACGCGCTGATGATGTGATCAGGGATGCCTGGCTGACCAAAGACATGACAACGGATATTGAGCAGCGTGTTGCGGCTGAATTCCGGCATGTCGTTGGCGGCCTTCATGATCAGCGCCTGGATAACCTGATCTGGCGGACCCGCCTTACACCGGGCGAGCGTCAAATGCGTCGCGCATCCCCTGCCGCAAGAGCTTTGGCACGGGCACGGATTGCACTATTACGCAATGAAAGTGATGTGGACCGGCTGGTCGGAAATGTTCCTGCAGCACTGAAAAATGATCCCGGTCTTGCCTATGCCCGTATGATCTGGCGGAAAAAACGCGGCCTAAGACGCGGGGCTGAGGACATGATGCTGAAAATGTCCCGGGAAAAACGCCTCGGCAAAGCCGAAAAATGGGGAGATGAACGTGCTCTTTTCGTGCGCGAGTCCCTCGATGCCAAGCGTTACAAACGCGGCTATGCACTGGCGGCGGGACATGGCCTGAGTGAAGGCAAATATTTCGCGGATATGGAATGGATCGCCGGATGGATCGCGCTGCGAAAACTCAATAATCCTTCAGCCGCACTGCGCCATTTCACACAGCTGCATCGCGGTGTCAAAACACCGGTCAGCAAAGCCCGTGCCGCATTCTGGGCCGGTGAAGCCGCAACAGCGTTAGGACGGCCGGAACTGGCTGCACAATGGCGCAACGAAGGCGCGCAATATCAAAGCGCATTTTACGGACAACTGGCTTTTGAGCGCCTTTCCGGTCGGGGTAAACTTGATATTCCGCAAAAAATCCGGGCGGCGAACGGATCCTGCACCCAGGACCCGAGAGTTGCAGTCGGCTCTGCACTGGCCCTTGGCGGTGCCATCGTTCCGGCGCGCACATTCTTTTTCGATGTTGCGAAAACATGCCGTAATGCCAATGAGGTCAAAGCACTGGGCCTGATTGCCGAGCGGCAAGGTGCCTTTCGCATTTCAATAGGTATGAGCCGGAAAGTCCGTGAAAAGGGCATCTTTATTCCTGAAATCTCCCACCCGCTGGTTCGCCTGCCGGTTCAGGGATGCATTGGAACACCGCCGCCGGAGCGGGCACTGACACTGGCCATAGCAAGACAGGAAAGCGGCTTTGATCCGCGTGCAGGCAGCTCCGCAGGGGCGCAGGGTGTTATGCAGGTGATGCCTGCAACAGCCAAACGCACGGTCGGGGATACCGGTATGCGCTATTCCCGTGCCCGCCTGGGATCGGACCGGAATTATAATGCGATTATCGGCCAGTGTTATCTGTCAAAGATGCTGGACCGGTTCGAAGGGTCCTATCCTCTTGCCATTGCCTCATACAATGCTGGACCGGGCCGCATCGAAGAATGGGTCCGGCGGAACGGTGATCCCCGGCGCGGTGAGATCAATATGATCGATTGGATCGAACGGATACCGTTTTACGAAACCCGTAATTATGTGCAACGCGTGCTGGAAAATGTCGCCGTGTACAGGGCGCGGCTGCGATAAAGCTGCACAGTATAAAAAACTCCGGACACCGTCTTGCATCTCTTGCATCATAGCACGCGGACAGGCACAGTCTGCATTGTACCGGACAATCCGATCCGGTTTATCCGTAATTCTGCAATGTGAGAGGAAATGGCCCGTGGCACCGGGTTTTCAGCACAGGACAATACATACAAATGACGGGCTGACACTGTCGTATCGTGAATACGGTTCGCGGTTTTCCCGCACAACACCGGTCTTATGTCTGCCCGGATTGACGCGTAACGCCAAGGATTTTCATGAAATCGCATGCCGCCTTGCTCCTGACCGCAGGGTCATTGCACTGGATGCAAGGGGACGGGGACGCTCGGATTATGACGCGAACTACAGAAATTATAATCTTGTGGCGGAGGTCGGCGATGTACTCGCCCTTATGTCCGCCAAATTCGACCGCCCCTGCCTGATCATCGGTACATCGCGCGGCGGATTGGCGGCAATGGTCCTTTGTGCGGTGCGCCCCTATCTGGTCGCCGGTGTTGTCCTGAATGACATCGGACCGGTTCTGGAACCTGAAGGCGTCGCCAGGATCAAGGATTATCTGGGGATTGTGCCGGAACCGCTGGAAACATGGGATGATGCCATTGCCAGTCTAAAAGCCGCCAATGAAAAAGACTTTCCCGGGCTGAGTGATGCGCAATGGCAGACATGGGCGGAACGTACGTTTACGGAAAAAGACGGCAAACCGGCGCTTGATTATGATCTTAAGCTGCGTGACGCCGTGATGGAAACCGCCAGTGCGGTTCCTGAAATGTGGTCACAGTTCCGCACAATGACAGACATTCCGACATTGGTTTTGCGGGGTGAAAACTCTGATCTTTTATCCGAAAAAACCGTCAAGGACATGCGACGGGCAAAACCGGATCTTGTGGCTGTCAATATTAAGGACCGTGGCCATGTCCCGTTTCTCGACGAAGCGGAGGCCATCGCTGCAATTGAGAAACTCATCAGCCAACTGGATGTGAAAACGGCTGAGGCATGCTAAGCACAGACCGCGCGCCGGATATCCGCGATATCCGCGAGGCGGCGGACCGTCTGGCCGGTGTCGCAAGGCGCACCCCGCTGTTAGAGGCACCGCAGATCAATGCCCTTGCAGGCCGCCGCGTACTGGTCAAAGCGGAATGCCTGCAACGGACAGGGTCTTTCAAATTCCGTGGTGCGTGGAGCCGTTTATCGCTGTTAACGGATGAAGAGCTTGAACGCGGTGTTGTTGCGTTTTCCTCGGGCAATCATGCCCAGGCGGTTGCGCATTCGGCACAGCTGCGCAGGACACCCGCCGTAATTATTATGCCATCCGATGCACCGGCGGCAAAAATCGCGGCAACGCGCGGATACGGTGCGGAGGTTATTCTCTATGACCGCGAAAACGAAAGCCGCGAAGACATAGGTGCGGCGCTGTCCGAAGACCGCAGCCTGACTCTCGTAAAACCCTATGACGACCGTTATGTCATTGCCGGTCAGGGCACGACCGGCCTTGAAATTGCGCAACAGGCAAAGGCGGCAGGTATAGAAAAAGCGGATGTCATCGTCTGTTGCTCGGGCGGCGGATTAACAGCCGGTATTGCCCTGGCACTTGAGGCGGACGCACCTGATTTGTGCGCACGCCCTGCAGAGCCGGAAAATTTTGATGATTTCGGGCGCTCGCTTATCGCCGGTGAGCAGGTGAAAAATGCGAAAATGTCCGGTTCGATTCAGGATGCGATCCTGACGCCGACCCCCGGTGATCTGACCTTTCCGGTCGGGCAAAGGCTGTTCGGACCGGGCTTCGCCGTCTCCGATGACGAGGTCCTCTCCGCCATGGCGCTTGCCTGGCGCTGGCTGCGGATTGTGGTCGAGCCGGGCGGCGCAGCGGCACTGGCGGCTGCACTTTACCGCAAAGAAGAAAGTAACGGCGATGCCGTAATCGTAACCGCCTCGGGCGGCAATGTGGACCGCGCGGTATTTGAACGCGCCCTGAAAAAAGTGAAAGACTGATATGGCTTTGACCCCTGTTGCCGTGGAATTCGGTATGGGCACCGATATCCGGGGCGGTGATCACACCAAGGCGGCGGTCCGCGCCCTGCGCGATGCGCTCTGGCAAAATTCGATTACCTTTGCCGATGCGTTCGGGTTTCCGCGTGAGTCCATGCGGGTTCATGTCAAAATCGGCGTTGCCCGACCCGAAAACGTAGACACGACAGCAGTAGCCGCTGTCTTGCCCTATGGCAGCGCCACGGTCGAGGTTGTCGAGGGCGGCCTTGATGTGCCGAGCGAAGACGGCACGCGCTTTACCGTAATTGCCAATGCCGCCGCAACCGTGAGTTTTGATATGGAGGCCACAGGATGAGCGATGTCAAAAAACGCCGCATCATCCTGGAAATGGGCACCGGAAACGATCTTTACGGCGAAGATTACACTAAGGCAGCAAAGCGAGCGGTTCAGGATGCCCTGCATCATTCCTCGCTGTTGCTGTTCCGGAGCCTGGACCTTAGCCATGAGGATATGGATGTGCGTGTCACCATCGGCGTTCAGCACCCTGAAAAGGTCGATACCGAAGCCGTCGCCGCCACTCTACCGCGGGGTAAGGCTACTGTGACCGCTCGAAAAGGCGGCCTGAATGTCGACCATCCCACCCTCGGACAAACCAACATTATCGCTACCGCCGCAGTAGAGGCATGGGTTCCGCTTGCACCCGGACAGTACCGCTTGTCGTGATTTGAGATCATTTTAAGCGGATGCTAATCATAACCGTACAAAGTCGCCATATGCACTCCTGAACAAAGGAAACGCCCCGTGCCGATTCTCCGTATGTTTGCTGCTGCCGCTTTTGCAATCACAACACTAACCGCTGCGGCAAGTGCTCAGGACGCACGCCTGGCCTCAACAATCGCGGGCGCGGACCGCCCGGGGCCATGGGGACAGTCAAGCTATGATTATTCGCTGAAAGTCAGCAAATCGATCTTCAAGACCATTAACCTGCAACGCACCAAACAGGGTCTGAAGCCGTTAGAAGCAGATGCCTCGCTCGGGCTGGTGGCAGGATCCTATTCCGGCGATATGCTGTCAGGAGATTTTTTCGGCCATTTCGCACCGGACGGACGCGACCTTCAGGCACGTCTGGAGGAGGCGAATGTTCTTCAATTCGCTGAAGTTGCCGAAAACCTCTGGACAGCAGAAGGTGAGATAAAGTGGGAATATCAGGAAACTGTGCGCCGCGCGGTTCTTGACTGGCTCAACTCGCGGGAAGGCCACCGCGAAGCCATACTTGATCCGAACCTGCGTCTTGCAGGTGTCGGAACCGCCATCCGTGACGAGCGGATTGTAGTCACCATGCTATTCGGCAGGCTCTGACAATAAAGGCGTGCGCTGCGCCTGAAAGCTTGCATTTCATCCGGCGTCCCGCCACGGTCATGTGACCGGATCAGGGAGCGTTCACCATGGCCTTATTATCACTTGATGATGTGTATTCACTCGGGGAAAGCACTTTGATTTCAAATGGCTGCAACGCGGAAAACGCCGCAGCCGTATCCCGCACAATGACGGCGGCAGAGCGCGACGGTTCACAATCCCACGGTCTGTTCCGCCTGCCCGCCTATGTCAAAGGCCTGCGTGAAGGCAATGCCAACGGCACAGCGGACCCGGTGGTCGAGCAAATCGCCCCCTCTGTTTTGAAAGTACACGGGCAGGAGGGCTTTGCATCGCTTGCGCTCGAACGTACGAAAGATCCGCTGATCGCATTGGCCAGAGAGCAGGGCATTGCCATGTGCGGCCTGACCCGCATCCGCCACTTTGCCGCGCTGTGGCCGGAGGTGGAGATGCTGGCCGAACAGGGGCTTGTCGGATTCGCAGTAACGGCCGCCCTGCCCTATGTCGCCCCGGCGGGAGGGCGCGAGGCTCTGTTCGGGACAAATCCGATGGCGTTTGCCTGGCCCCGTGAAAACGGCACTATGTTAGCCTTTGATCAGGCCGCATCCGTGATTGCGCGGGGAGACGTGATGATCCATGCCCGCGACGGACACCCTGTGCCCGAGGGGACCGGATTGGATAAGGACGGAAATCCGACCACGGACGGAGCAGCCATTCTGGATGGCGGCGTACAGCTTGCCTTCGGCGGATACAAAGGATCCGCGATTGCCCTGATGATCGAGCTGATGGCCGGTGCGATGATCGGTGAGGTTTTCAGCTATGAGGCAAAGGAAACAGCGATCCCCGGCTGTCCTTTCAATGGCGGCGAGTTCCTGATGGCGATTGATCCGTCCAAAACCGCAGGAGCGGGCTTTATCGCGCATGGGGAGGAACTTCTTGCTATAATTGAGAATATGAATGGCGCGCGCCTGCCCGGGGCACGCCGCCATGCCAACCGCGCGAGGGGCGGACCGGTCGAAGTCTCCGATAAAATTCTGGAAGCCATAGCCGCGCTGTAACCTTATGAAATCCGGTATCGTGCGGAGCGTTTAAATGAAATTCTCGGCAAATCTGGGGTTTCTGTGGGCAGAACTGCGCCTTCCTGACGCGATCAGGGCGGCAAAGGCGGCAGGGTTTGATGCCGTGGAATGCCATTGGCCCTATGACACTCCGGCAGACGGGATAAAGGCGGCACTGGACGAAACCGGGCTACCGATGCTGGGACTGAACACACGGCAAGGCGATGCGAAACGCTGTGAAAACGGCCTCTCGGCCCTGCCGGGACGAACCCGGGAGGCCCGCGCAGCTATTGATGAGGCGCTGGACTATGCAGGCAAAATCGGGGCTGCTCATGTGCATGTTATGGCCGGAACCGCAAAAGGCGCAGATGCCCATCGCATATTCTCTGACAATCTGCGCTATGCCTGCGACAAAGCGGGACAGACAGGGCACACCATCCTGATTGAACCGCTCAACCGCCATGATGCGCCGGGGTATTTTCTGAATTCTATCAACCAGGCCGCTGACCTGATCAACGCAGCCGGACTGCCCAATCTCAAACTGATGTTCGATTGTTATCACGCCGGACGCACAGAGGGCGCAGTCCTTGAAACATTCAGAGAGGTTGCCGGTATGGTCGGCCATATCCAGTTCGCGGCGGTTCCTGATCGCGGTCCGCCGGACCATGGGGAGATTGATTATAAGACGCTGCTACCGGAACTCTACCGGTCAGGGTGGCATAGGCCGTTCGGGGCGGAATACAGACCCGGCAGCAACACAGATGCGAGCCTTGGCTGGCTAAACCGCATCCGGTTATGACACATAATGTCTGCGATAATTAAACGGGTCAGGCAGTGCGACAAGGGGTGGAAGCACACAGCCCGACCCAAGTGTTTCAGTGGGGTGTTCTGAAACACTATCCGGTGAATTTCCGGTATCCGGCTTTCAGGCCATATCCGGCTCTCAATACGCCCCCCGCCGTGTGATCATGGCAATCGGCGTCAGCGCGATGATCAGCAGATCAAGCAATGTCGAACGGGATTTGAGATAGGCAATATCAAGCTCGACCTGTTTGTCGAAACTCAGATCCGCACGGCCGGATATCTGCCAAAGGCATGTGATTCCCGGCGCTCCCTCAAGTCGGGTTTTCGCAGTATCACAATACTGCTCAACCTCGTAAGGCAGTGCGGGCCTTGGTCCCACAAGGGACATTTCGCCTTTGAACACGTTAAAGAGTTGCGGCAATTCATCCAATGATGTCCGGCGCAGGATTTTCCCGACACGCGTGATCCGGGGATCATCAGCCATCTTAAATCCAAGGCCGGCCCGCTCACTGTTTGCACGCAATCCGGCAAGGCGTTTTTCCGCATCGACATACATTGTCCGAAATTTGATCATCCGGAAAGGCCGCCCTTTATGACCTGCCCGGGTTTGAACAAAGAAGGGATTGCCTTTGCTTTCCAGAACAATAGCGGCGGCAGTGGCTGCAAAAAACGGCGCCAGAGCAAGTAGAGCAACGCCGGACAAAACAATGTCACTTATGCGCTTTGTAATGGCATAGGCAGGGATACGCTTTGCGGCATCTGCCACGGCACGGGCGATAAAAACCGGATTGCCGATCAGATAGCGGCGGGCCATACGGCGCGGCTCACATCCCAGACGCCAGAGCCACTCCATGCCGATGGAACGCACCGCTTCCGGCGCGCGGGGAATGCGCCCCGCAACAAAATCAAAGAGGCCTCCGACCCCCATAACCAGAGACGGAGACAAAGCGGCGGCATGGCGCGCAATAAACGCTTCCTGTGCCGGTGCGCCAAGGGCAACGAGCACAATGTCCGCTCCGCTTTCATTGATGCGCCGGACCACAGCGTCCTCATCACTGCGATCAAAATACCCGTGTGCCGTGCCTGCGATTTTAAGTTCCGGAAAAGACTGTATCGCATTATTTGCCGCATCTTCGGCAACCCCCGGCTTTGCACCCAGTAAATAGATGGACTTTCCCAGACGGCTGGCATCTTCACACAGAACCGGAAACAGATCGGTTCCGTTCAGATTATCTTCAAACCGCGCACCCTGCATGGCAGCGGCAAGCGCCAGTCCGGACCCGTCCGGCAACAAGGCATCCATACGGCCAAGCGCATTACGGTATTCGGTATCCGAAGCGGCCTTGTTGATGCAGTCCGCATTTATAAACGCAATCCGCCGCACACTGCCATCACATAAAGTACGTGAAACACGGTCACGGCTTCCGCTGATCAACGGTAAACCGAAAAGACGGATCTCCGGAAAAGAAAGAGACATGATATAACCCCCGATTAGATGTTCGGCATGTTCTTTCGCCAGAAGCGCGCCACACTAAAAAAAATGATTTATCCTATTGATAAAAAATAGAAATAATCAGTTTCAAAATCTGACAAAGTAAGGAATATCAGGGCGGATTTGCAATGTGCAACAGACCCGGCCCGAACGGTTTTGCAATCTGCAATCCTGATGCGTTTTGCAATGCCGCCCTTTACAGGCAGCAGATGCTTATCTGCGTTGATTTCTCATTCTTTTCAATTCACTGGAACCTTTTTCAGCCTTGCGCTGTGCGTTGGCGCATCTCTTGAGACTGTGATGCCGAACCCGCAATCGGAGACCGGCCACGTGTCCAGCACTCTCACCGCTTCAGTTACACATCCGCCTTTGCTGAAAACGTTATCCGTCTGGATTGCGTCCGAAGCGATGGCAAAGGTCACACGGCTGGGTGCAATTATCATTGCGGCACGGGTTCTGACCCCGGCCGATCTCGGCCTTGTGGCTCTGGTTCTGGCCTTCGGCGAAATCCTGAAAGCGATGACGGATAACGGCTGCGGTCAGAAGATCATTGCAGCACGGGATAAGGATCTCGCCGCCACATGCAATACGGCCCACCGCCTTTTTAAACTCTGGTGCGGTGTTCTGTTCAGCATCGGATGCGCAATTGCGGCGATCTTTCACTTTTACCTCGGCCAAAGCGAAACGGCGCTGTTACTGGTCGTTTATGTTTCACATTTCCTGATTATGCCGGTGGGCCTCGTCCCCTGTTTTCTGGCAATGCGGAACGGTAAGAGCCGTACCGTTGCAGCGATCACCGGCGGTCAGGTTGTTCTCTCCGCACTTTTATCAGTCTTTTTGCTGCTGATCTGGCCGGTGCCGGCCGCACTTATCCTGCCACGATTGCTGACTGCGCCGGCCTGGGCCTTTGCCATGCGGTATATTCAACCCTGGCAGGCCGATACATCCGCCGGAACCATGCCCGTTATGCCCTTTATCCGTTTCGGCAGTGCTGTCATCGGTGTCGAGATGACCAAATCGCTCAGACTTCAGGCCGATAAGCTGATCATCGGCGGAATTCTGGGTATGGAAGCTCTGGGGATATGGTTTTTTGCCGTTAATGCAGGCCTCGGCCTGGCCTCTTCTTTTGCCAATGCCCTCGCATTTGCTTTGTTTCCGAGTCTTTGCGCAAAGACCGGAAAGGACCGGCGTGAGCATCTCAAAAGTGCCCTGAAAACCGCCCTCTTCGTACTGGCACCTATTGTACTGGCTCAGGCATTTCTGGCTCCGGTTTATGTACCGCTTGTCTTCGGGGCAAACTGGAGCGCCATGACAAATCTTGTCTCCATACTTTGTCTGGCCGCCATTCCTGCAATTATCTGGGCTGCAATCGCACAATGGCTACGGGCCGAAGACCGCGCCGGAGATGAATTTCGCATCAGTCTGATTGCAACAATTCTACTGACCGCAGCACTTGCGGCATCGGCTTCTTCCGGATTGCAGATTGCCGCGTTCACCTATTTGGCCGCCGCCACACTCACACAGGGCGGAGCCGCTTTTCTCATCCTGAAAAACTCCCGTTGAAAGGAAATACGATGACCAAGGTATCCGTAATCATGCCTTGCCGGAACGCCGCGAAAACGCTGGCTTATACACTGCGGAGTTTACTGGCCCAAACCTATCAGGACTGGGAGCTGATTGCGGTCGATGACGGTTCCACCGATGAAACGGCGGAATTGCTGAACGCGGCGGCCCGCACGGACACCCGTATCAAAGTCATCGGCGGCGGTGAACGCGGCGTATCCGCGGCCCGCAATTCAGCGCTGAAAATCGCAAAAGGCACCTATATCGCGTTTCTCGATTCCGACGATATCTGGTCGCCGCAACGCCTGCGCATGATGCTGTGGAAAATGTCCGAAAACCCTGAAACGGGCATCGCGTATTCCCGCTTTGCGTTTTTCACCGATATTCAGGGCGATAATGATACGGAATCGACAGTACCCCGCACGCCGCTCAGTGTCATGGATCTGCTCGGCGAAAACCGTGTCGGCACAATGTCGAATGTATTCGTACGTCGCGGTGTTCTCGATCAGATCGGCACATTCCGCGAAGACATGAGCCATGGCGAAGACCGCGAATGGCTGGTCCGCGCGGCAGCGAGTAAAATCAAAATCTCCGGTATTGACCTTTTGCTTTTGCATTACCGCACATCAACGGGGGGCCTGTCCGCTGATATGGCGAAAATGTACAATGGCTGGCTCGAAAGCGTCAAAACGGCCTCACGCCTCGGCTTCAAACCCGGGGATAGCGAAATGCGCGCAGCTGAGGCCGTGTACTTACGCTACCTGTCAAGGCGTGCCTTGCGGATCGGAACAGCGCCGGGCGCAGCGGCAAAATACGCTTTGCGCGGTGTTC
>CALFWP010000100.1 GCA_937927905.1 uncultured Neomegalonema sp. | reverse complement strand
ATTTTTCGGAGCAATATTTTACGTCGTCCCATACAGCCGCCCATTTCTTACGCCAAGAAAACGGGCGGCCACAAACCGCACAATCTTTAGAAGGAAGATCGTTCTTACGAACGTTTTTTGCGATTATTCTTCGCCTTCCATCAGCTCGGCCTTGGCAACCGTAAGCAATTCATCTGACTTGGCGCGAAGTTCCGCTTCGTCAATCGACGCATTACGCTCTTTTGCATCGGAGAGGACTTTTTGAATAACGTCATCATCGCCCGCTTCTTTCAGATCGGCACCGATCAGAGCAACACCATATTTTTCGGCCTCATCATCCGACATGCCCCATTTTTCACCAAGCCACCCGGCCAGCATCCGGTTTCGGCGGGCTTCGGCCTTGAAGATCATTTCGGCATCATGGGCAAATTTCTTTTCAAACGCTTTTTTGCGATCATTCATGCTGTCCATCAGGAGCATCCTTAAAATTATCTGTTGTTGGCAGGCATGTAATGCTTTGTCCGCAGGATTGGAAGCACCTATGAAACACAGGATACGCAGCTCCGGACAACAGAACGGTCCGCCGGCGCTTACCGCGCGGACTTTTCAATCACCAGAAGGGCAACACCGGCAATCAGGATCGCGCCGCCGAACAGGATTTCCCGTGTCACAGACTCACCCAGAAAAACCGCTCCGCCAAGAACCGAGGCAACCGGCGTCAGCAGTAAAAACGGCCCGACCGTCCCCGCCTCGTACTTGCCCAACACATGATACCAGCACGAATACGCCAGTGCCGTCATACACACCCCGAGATACAACACCGCCGCCCAGACCGTCCAATCAGCCGACAGCACAGCCGGGACCGGGTTACCTTCCAGCGTCAGCGAAATCAGAAACAATTGCGGCGCACAAAACACTGAAATCCAGGCAATCGCCGTCATACCCGACAACGGCTCATCATGACTCTGACCAAGGCGACGGAACATCACCTGTCCGACCGCCCATAAAAAGGCACCGGCAAGCACCATGGCGACCCCGGTTCCCTGCCCGTGCAAACGCGGAGTGCCGTAAACGACAAACAGACCTGCAAAGGCAACGATCATGCCCGCAATCTTACGCAAACCGAGTCGCTCGCCGAGAACTGCAGCGGCAATCAGCACAAGAAACACGACCTCAACCTGTACAATCAGTGCCGTTGTACCCGCATCAAGACGCCGTAAGCCGTTGAATGTAAAACCATACTGAAGAGAAGAGCCGATGAGTGCAATCAGGGCCAATCCGCCCAGAAACCGCCTTGGAACAGGCACAAACCAGACCAGAATTAGGGCGGCAACGGTAAAACGCAACGACATCAGCAAAATAGGAGGAAATCCGTCAATTACAGGTTTTGCGATCACCAGACCCAGTCCCCACAACCCGGGTACGGCAGCCGCAATCAGAAAATCAACCGGCTTCACGCGCACAGCTTCCTAAGTTTAAAAGTTAACTTTGTTAACCAAACAATTCATACATATACAAGAATTTTGAATTTATTGTTTCCAGACCTATACACTGCACCACATAATTCTTTTTGATATACATCAAGAAGCAATTCGCCCTCTTGTCCACTGTGCAATCATCCCATAGCATTCCAGTCGGTAACGCAAGTTGCGTACACCACGGGGGTACTTTTGAGCTGGAGCTTTAGTCGCTATGGATTTCCGAAGCATATTGAAATGTAAACCGTTCCTATGGGGGCTCTTCGGAGTATTCCTGCTGGGGTTTGGCGGTGTGGGTCTGACAACCTGTTCCGACGGGTCGAAACGGATTGCACAAATCGAAGAACTTGAACAGAGCAACGACTCACTCAGAAACAGTGTTGCTGCACTTACCGGAGAACGGGATACGCTTTCGGGCAATTTGTCCGACACCACCGGCAACCTGGCTGCGGTTACCGCAGAACGGGACAGTTTAAACTCACTGGTCGGAACCGTGCGCAGTAACCTGATTGATCTGGGCGCAGAAGGTGACGATGCGACAGCACAGGTTTCCGCTCTCGGTGCCAAGCTGACAGAACTTACCGGCGAGAGAGACGGACTTGCAGCGCAGGTTTCAGATCTTGAGGCTGCGGCTGAAAACACACAGCTGAAAATCTCCGGCTTTGAAGGTCGGATTGCACAGCAGGCAACAGAGATACAAGGCCTGGAGACCGAACTGGCAGGTGTCCGCGAAGAGAGTGCGGCCAAAACCGCAGATCTGGAATCGCAGGTTCAGGATCTCGGACTTCAACTGACAGCAGTTACCGATGAGCGTGATGCGATCATGTCCGCCTATCAGGATGACAAAGCGCAATTTGCTGATTTGCAAAATCAGCTTGCACTGGCAGCCACAAATCTTGACGAGGCGCAAAATACGATCAGCACTCAGGAAGAGGCAGAGGCAGCATCTTTGTTGTCAGGCGGGACTGATGAAGAACGTACATCGCTCTTGCTTAATGACCGTGACAATTCTCTTGAAGCGCTGACACGCAGCCTGGAATCCTCACGCCGCACCCGCGCGTCACTGACCGATGAAATCAATGCTCTGAATGATGAGCTTGACAATTCACGTGCAGAAATCCGGACCGCCCGCACCGAATTGCGTGCCCTTGAGGACGAACGCGCGGAACTGGAAGTTCAAAACAGCACGCTGACGGATGAACTTGGCCTGCTGAAAACCCAGGCGGATAAAACCGTAGGAGCGGATGTCCTTGCCGAGACACAAGCAAAGCTTGCCGGTCTTGAAGAGACGCAGGACGCACTGGAAGAGGCCAATAACGCTGTTACCCGCCTTACCAATGAAAATGACCGCCTGAAGGTGGAACTCGCCGAGACTACAGGCGCATTGGAGGATGTCAAAGCCGCGGCAAACGATACGAGCGAGATCGACGCTCTGCGGGCCGCATTGACGGAAAACGAAGGCGAGCGCAACACTCTGGTTCTTGACATCGAAAACCTGCGCACCGAGCTGAGTGCCGCTCAGGACGAAGTTGCAGCACAAACCGCGCTTGCAGAAGCCGCTGTAGCCGATGCCAATGAACGCACCAACGAAGAGGCTGCGCAGAGGCTCTCCCTGCTCGGTGATCAGAAAACCCAGGCGGAAGGTGAAGTGAACCGCCTTCAACTGGCATTGACCGAAACGCAAATCGAGCGTGACGGCCTTGTTGAGACAATCGAGAAACTCCGCTTTGACATCGATGAAAGTGCCGCAGCCGCTTCAGCACGCATTGCCGCGCTTGACGCAACCGCAGCCGAAGGCCAGGCGGAAATCGAAGGACTGAAAGGGTCTATCGAAGCTGCCACGGCACGGTCTGATGAACTGCAAACACTCCTGTCCGAGCAACGCGCCAGGAATGAGGAGCTGGAACGCAGCCTGACCGCTGAACAGGGCGCACAGGCCGAACTGCAATCCGAGCTGGCCGAGATCGAAGGTATTGCCAAGGACGCCGCGGATGCCGCCGGTGATCTTGTTAATGAACGGATCGCACTGACCGCCGAACTCGATGGTGTAAAGTCCGAACTCGCGAAGGTTGAAGGCATTGCCAAAGATGCAGCGGATACCGCCGCTGATCTCGTTGGTGAGCGCAACGCACTAACCGCTGAACTTACAGACCTGAAAGGTGTTGTCAGCGAACGTGACGGCACAATTGCCGAACTTACAGCCGGTCTGGAAGGGGCAAAGTCCGATCTGGATGCAGCGCTCAAATCACAATCGGATATGCAGGGTCTTATCGCAGACCGCGATGCGGAAATCGCCGGTCTGAAAGCCGGGGTGAGCACAGCGACGGCAACCGTTGCAGCCACGGCATCCGAGGTGTCTTCACTGCAGGCGCAAATTGATGACCTCACCGGCCAATTACAGGAACGCAACGGTGAAATTGCAACGGTCAGCAACATCAGGGACCGTCTTGAAGCACAACTTGCCGACACCAAAGGCAACCTGGATACCGCTAATGCCGCCACAACAGCAGCGAATGCCGATATCGTCGTTCTGGAAGAAAAAGTAGCCGCCCTAACGGACGAGCTGCAAAACCGCACCGGTTCGCTCAATGCAGCAACCCGCGATAAAACTGAAATCATGTCAGAACTGGACGGCTTGCGCAGCAGATTAAGTGCGGCGGAAGAAGACCGTGACGGCGCAACCGCAAAAGTCGATTCATCCCTGAACCGCATTGCGGCACTGCAACGCCAGATCAATGCAATGCGCAGAAATGCCGGTGAAAGCCAGGGTGCCCTGAAGTCAGAGCTTGAAGAAACCCGTGAAGCTCTGGCCGGTGCGGAAGAAAGAGCAACACGCTTCGGCACAATGCTCTCCGAAGCGCCGACACGCGAACAGCTGGACGCCACAATTGCCCGCCTGAGCGACGTGTCGAACACAGCGAATGCCCTGCAGAACGCCAATGTAGACCTCGAGGGCCGTTTAAATGCCCTGACAGAAGACCAGGCAACCCGTGCAGTGCGCCTTGGTGCCATGCAAGGCCGTATGGCCGAGCTGCGGATCGAAAATCAGGACCTGCAAAACGAACTGTCACTGCTTGCTGCTGCACCGCCTACGCCGGTTGCTGTCATCAGCAGCGAAGACAGTGACGCTTTGCGCACAGGACTGATCAGCGCTCTTGGCTCTGACGCCGTCATCAATGACGACGGCTCCTTCGCACTCAGCTCCAGCACGACCTTTGCGGTCGGCTCTGCGACGCTGTCTGCCGGTGGCCAACAGGTACTGACACGCGCGGCGGATGAGATTGTGAACTTCCTCAATCAGCGTCCTGATGCGCGTGGCATTATAGTTGTCGAGGGTCACACCGATGCGGATCCGATCAACACGGTTCAGTTCCCGTCAAACTGGGCACTGTCCGCAGCACGGGCCGGTAATGCGGTGAACTTCCTCATCAGCAGAGGTGTTCCCGCCAACCGCATCAGAGCGGAGGCCTATGCCGCGACCCGCCCTGTAGACCCGGGAACAAGCCGCGAAGCCTTTGCCCGCAACCGCCGGATACAATTCGACTTTACTCCTGAATAAATCCGGCAAGCCCACGGGCATATTGCTATGATATAACACTCAGGCCGCCCCCTAACGGGGCGGTCTTTTTTACGGCTCGCGAAAGAGCGCAATAAAAAACACCCCGATATAATTTTTGCACCTGCTGTACCTGCAAAACACGCTTGTGTGAAAGCATGTACCGGCACAACCGGTTAAACTCTGCCGGTCGGCAACACTGGTGAGGTCCCATGCGCGCTTTCGTTTTATCCGTCATGCTATCCGCCCTGCCCGTATCCCTGTCAGCCCAGGAGCGGTGCGGTGGACACGGCAATGCTTGCACTGTGGAAAACGGCACGTACCACATGGCCTTGCCCGGAAACGGAAAGACAATCGGCACTGTCATGTATCTGCATGGCGCCGGTTCGGATGGAGCAGCATCTTTAAAGGGCGGACTGGCGGCTGAAGCGGTCAGGCGCGGTTATGCTTTTATTTCACCGAACGGCATTCACCCGGAACGCCCCCGTTTTAAAAAAAACTGGTCGGTGCGTGCCCGCGGCACCCTATTCGCCCGGGATGATATAGGATTTTTACGCAACGTACTGGCTGATGCCGAAACCCGGTTCGGAGTTAACAGAACACAGGTTCTGCTGAGCGGTTTTTCGCGCGGCGGGTCCATGGTCTGGGACGTTGCCTGTTTTGCACCGGATTTGGCCACAGGCTTTGCACCGGCGGCGGGTGCATTCTGGGATGATCTGCCGACAACCTGTGAACGGCCCGTACATCTGTTTCACACCCATGGCTGGGGGGACAGAACCGTACCGCTCGAAGGCCGTTCTTTAAGGGGAGGTCGCGTTGTTCAGGGCGATGTCTGGGCATCACTGTTTATCCTTCGTGCCGTAAACGGGTGCGATGCACGGCAACCGGAGCGCTCAGCTATTAAAGGGGAGCGGTGGTGGCGCTATTGGAGTGATTGCAAATCTGGTTCGATCACTCTCATGCTACATCCCGGCCGACACGGACTGCCAAAAGGATGGTCGCGCGATATACTGGACTGGTTCGCCGGGTTGCGCGGATAATTCAGGCCCATTCAGACTGTTTCAGCGGGGATCCGCCCGTTCCCGCATTTTCGGGAAACGTCTCTTGCGAGTTCACCGGTTTCGTCGGGCTTTTAAATCCCTACATGTCCGGTATAGTTCCATTAAGAGCAAAGGATGGTCATGGGACACTCAACAACTCGGATGCTGGCATTCATAGCCCTTGGTGTACTGTTGACAGTGACATCCTGTGCAACATTTCTATCTGCAACGCCCACAGATTCGACAAATAAAGTATTGTTTTTAAATGAGTAATGATGAATTTCAACCGCGTTCAGCAGTAAAGTTCAGCGGAACCTACAGTCCCGGAAACACAAAGCGGGATCTGCGCGCGGCTCCATTAGAGCGGATCAGCCGAACCAGAGTGGGCATCAAACGCAAGCAGCGGACAGGCAGCGGAAAAACGCGGGCCTGGCTTATAATCGCATTAACCTCACCCCTTGTTTTTTCTGCAATAAAAAGCGTGCTGAACGGAAATGCGTTTGCGGCAATGGGCAATCTCGGCCTTTTCGCTATGTTTTGCTTTGCCGCCTTTACAATCAGAAGCGGGATAGATGCAGCGATGGAATATGAGGCACACGATTTTGCATTAGCGCCGAAGTTTCCCAGAAAAATCATAGGTGCGGCATTAACCGGTGCCGGCCTTCTGCTGACCTGTTGGACGGGATGGGGAATCGGATTGTTGCAATCCGCCGGTTTCGGTATCATGGGATTTGCTTCAGCTCTCTTCGCCTTCGGTCCCGATCCGCTGAAAGACAAAGGCAGCACGACCTCAACGGGCATTACACCCGATATGGTGATCAGCGCCATTACCGAGGCGGAAGAAAAGATCGGGGGAATCGAAGCGGCCGGTGCCTCGCTGCAGGATCGTCCGCTTCGGGACCGGATCAATCGTATTACGAAACGCGCGCGGGATATTCTATCAAGAATTGAAGATGACCCGTCGGATTTGCGGAGATCGAGAAAATTTCTTGTCGTTTATCTGGACGGTGCACTTGAAGCAACGCAAAAATATGTCAAATCCCAGAATGACTTAAGCGGGGAAAAGGATATCTATATCAAATTCCGCTCCATGCTTGACGATATGGAGCGCGAATTCGACGATCAGCATGATAAACTGCTAAAAAATGACCGGATTGAATTGGATGTAGAAATTGATGTTCTTGCGGACCGGCTGAAAACTGCGTCCCGTTTATAATACCGCCCGGATTTCAAACATACGGCGGTCCGGCCGGACACATAGAAAATAATTGTAAAGGTCTGCGAAAGGACCGGAAAAAGGACGACCATGAACACGCAAACCCTTGACTCTTTGCAGGAAAGAACCGCCCTGGCCTTGCGCGAGGCGGACGAGGTCAGCAATATTGTTCTGGCACAACCGAAACAGGACCTCATCACCATTGAAATGGCCGATTCTGCGACCGAAGCCGAAATCCGCCGCCGCATGAATGAAGTCGATATCAACAACACGCAATCCATCATCAAATTCGGTGCAAAGGCTCAGGAAAACCTGACCGCAATTTCCGATGAAATGCTGGACGGCGTGCGCAACAAGGATGTCGGACCTGCCGGAAATTCGCTGAGAACAATGGTCAATACCATACGCGGTTTTGATGCAAGCGAACTTGCACCGGGCGCAAAACCCGGGTTTTTATCGCGCATTTGGGCATGGATTACAGGCCGCTCTTCAAAGGTCGCCGATTTTGTCACGCAATACGAACAAGTGCGGGGACAAATCGACAAGGTACAGGATGAACTGCTCGGTCATGAAACGAAACTATTGAAAGACATAAAGTTTCTGGACAAGCTTTATGAATCCTCTTTGGGCTTTTATGACGAACTCGCACTCTACATTGCCGCCGGTGAGGAAAAGCTGCGGGAATTGGACACGGACACAATACCGGCCAAGGCCGCCGAGGTCGAAAACGCCCCTGAAGGCGACAGCATCATGGTTGCACAGGAACTGCGCGACCTCAGAGCCGCCAGAGATGACCTGGAACGCCGTGTTCATGACCTGAAACTTACACGGCAGGTTACAATGCAATCCCTGCCCTCCATCCGGCTGGTACAGGAAAATGACAAAAGCCTGGTCAACAAAATCAATTCTACGCTCGTCAATACCGTCCCGCTTTGGCAGACGCAACTTGCCCAGGCGGTGACGATACAACGCTCCCGCGATGCTGCCGGCGCGGTTAAGGGTGCCACGGACCTGACCAACGAATTGCTGACAAAGAATGCCGAAAACCTGCAAATGGCAAACCGTGAAGTCCGCGAACAGATGGAGCGCAGTGTCTTTGATATCGAAGCGGTCAAAACGGCAAATTCACGCCTGATCCAAACGATCGAGGAAAGTCTGGCGATCGCTGATGAGGGCAAGCAAAAGCGTGCGGAGGCGGAGGCGGAACTGGTGAAAATGGAGGCCGAACTCAAAGCCACCCTATCCGCTGCAAAGGCGCGGGCTGACGGAACAGGGGATAATGTGGGCACGGCTGCTGGGTAAAATGTGATGCAAGTCGCCTTCCGGAAGCATAACGTGATCGCAGCATGTCTTGCTGCCTTGACGGTATCCGGTTGTGCGACTCTAATTCCCGAAGCTCCGGCCGAAATTTCCGTCGATGATACTCTCAGGGGATCGAGTTTTGCAAGTGCGAAACCATCTCCTGAACCGCCCTTCACCAATGCACAGCTTCACCGTAACTTTTTGTCTATCGCATTGCGGGCCGAAGCCGCCGATGACGTGGACGCCCATGGAAATATACCTGTCACGAAATGGCTGGCACCACTGCGTTATCAGGTCGAAGGTGCAAGGCCTGAAGACAAGCAAAAAATTGCCGAACTAATCGCACATATTCGTAAGCTGACCGGAATTGATATCGCACCGGCGAATGCGCACAGACCAAATATGCGGCTGAGTTTTATTCCGTTCCGCACACGCAATAACGCGGTCTACCGGCTCAGCAGTGAAGGCTTTCTCGGCCCTGCGGTCGGCAGTATGGTTGCACGATGGCGCGATACAGAACAGGAAAAATGTCTGGGGCTGATATCCGTTGACCCAGACAGCGGTGCAATCACCAAAGCCGATATCCTGATTAAAGACGAACTGCCGCCACTGATCAGGCGGGCCTGTATTGTTGAGGAAATTGTCCAGAGCCTCGGGCTGATGAATGACGATCCGCACGCGCGACCCTCGATATTCAATGACAATCAGGAATACCTGGAGCTGACCAACCATGACGAATTTCTGTTGCGTATTCTCTACGACCCGCGCGTGCGCCCCGGAATGACGGTGCAGCAAATGGGACCGCTGGTACAGCGGATCATCCGCCAAATCAGGCCTGCTGGGATTAAGGCGCCCGCTGGAATTAATGAAAATACACCCGCATAATACACACGGTGTTTCCGGCAACATTGAATTCAAAGACTATGATGAATACGTATACATAATAATCGTACGTACGCCGCCCGACAGACGGGTGCCGTTGGTAGGTTAAAATGCCTGCACCGGCAAACATCGGCGGAAGTTCCGGATACTGCCGGAATATACTGGAAGAGGGATTGTGTGATGAGCCTTTGGGATCGGATTACCGGCGAATTTATCGACGTTATCGAGTGGACAACCGATGATGCCGATACCATGGTCTATCGCTTTGAGCGGCACGGGAACGAGATAAAATACGGCGCAAAGCTGACGGTTCGCGAAGGACAGGTTGCGGTTTTCGTGAATGAGGGCCAGCTGGCGGATGTGTTCCCGCCGGGCATGTATATGCTTGAAACCAATAATATGCCGATTATGACCACGCTGAAAAGCTGGGATCATGGTTTCAACAGCCCCTTCAAGGCCGAGGTTTACTTCGTTGCCATGAAGCGCTTTGTGGACCTCAAATGGGGTACGAAAAACCCTGTCATGATCCGCGATCCGGAATTCGGACCGACCCGCCTGCGCGCTTTCGGCACATATGGTATCCGCGTGGCCGATCCGGCTGTTTTCATGCGCGAGATCGCCAGCAATTATGTTTAATCCTCCAAAATGTCCAAACGAGTGGTTCAACTACAGATGATGCCGACTCAAATGCCATTTGTCACCTTTTTACATACGAGTAGGTATGTTTCTTTTAAGTGGATGCACATTAACCAGGTAGAAAGCTGCAAATCAATCCTGATAATAATAGCAAAAAGGAAGTACTAGGTTGCTATCAAGAGACCTATTTAGATCTATGTGCATGCATGCAGGTAGAGAGATTGACTTCAGATAGAAAGGAGAAAGGAAACTGCAAAAAGGCAAGGCTAGCGAAGAAAGAAAAAAAGGGGAAATGAGGAAATTAAATACTGACTGAACAAGATTCGACGAAAAGTAAATAAATTAAAGCATTAAAATTTGCTATCGAAATTGTCCGCTAGTGTTAGCTACATATTTGTGAGCGGCATTTTTTTTACAGAATATTTCTTTACTTACTATTAGCATTAACACGCAACTGTAGCTTACTTACTTTTATACAGGCGAGTAGATCCGTTTGTGGCTATAGCAACCAGCCTCCAATTCAGTAAACAGATTGGCATTGAACGCCCAAGTTAGAGTGAGAATGAGAGAGAGTGAGAGCTAGAGATAGATAGCAAGAAAAGTAAAAAAGCAAAAAGAAGAAGAGGAGGATGAAAATTGGAATTGCTGCTTGGGTGGTTGCTTGTCTGCCGTGGCGTTGTGTTCCTGTTCAATGAGCTAGCCGCTGCCACAATATAATAGTCTACTTGGGCAATACGAGTTCGGTGATCAATTCTATTGTGGTCGAGTGAGGTGCTTTTTTCTCTCCCTCCCCACGACCAATGAAGCAAGCAAGCAAGCTGGTCAAAGGCAGTCGTGCATTGATGGAAGATAGTCACAGAAATGGGAAGGCTATTCAATGCGAATGTCTATCATTTCTAAAGGCTTTTCAAGACTTTCACACCGATCGAACTAGCTACCCAGCCTTCCTTCCCTGCTTCTTCTTCTTCTCCATCATCGACAATTCCTACTCCTCTTTTTTTTCTTCAAAGAAAATGGTTTTGAGGAAGGAGAGAGGCTTCTTCTTGACTGTGTCTGGTGAAAAGAAGCTTTCCCGGTTTTTTTTGACGGATGAAAATTGATGGGTGTACTGCAAGATCAAAAGTACTGGGAAGTTTGGAAAGACGGGAAACAAGTACAGAGTCAAGTCAGCGGCTGTTGTCAAGATGGAAATACCAGTTCTCGTACGATCACTGAAGTCAAGCATCTTGAGCTTAAACAGTGTTCAGATGGGTAAAACTTTCTGGGGAGTGGTGAGTGCTGCTGTAGAGCAATCTAGGCGTGAAGCCAACTTGGTTGCTGAGGAAGACAGGAAATTAGGCCCCAGAGCCTGACCCGATAATCCCTCCAAACAAAGAAAAGTACGGAGTCAAAGTGCGAATTAAATATTTGGATGCACGGATGTGTGACCAAGACCAGTAAATGACCTGACAAAGCTTCGATCCATTTATCTATATCTTTCCACAAAACTATCCCCCACCTTTCCATCATGGCTCAAACTTTCCGGCACTCACTGAACAAACAAAGCCGATATCATCAAGCTAAATAAAGTAAATGAGCTAGCTTTGCCCCGGGCTGAGTCGGACTGGCTGGCTAAGCCTTTAACCCCCCCTCACTCTATTGTTTCTAGCATCCTCCCCCCTTCTTCTACTACTCAAATAGCCTCTCAGCAGCCACACAAGCCAAGCTGTAAGCCAAGCTTTTCCTCTTTTCTTGCTTATAGACTAACTAGTATATCTATCTTTCCAATGTTTCTCGCAAAACCAACGCAAACTGCTGCTCCTTGCTGCTGGCCAGCAAACTCGCATCTTCTTCTTCTTCTTCTCCACAGTTGAAAGAGATAGCTTCGAGCATCACTCAACCACAATTTACTATTGCTAGCTAGATAGCTAGCTGCAATGCCCGAAAGTTTGTCGGAAAGTATAGCAAGAGAAGTAGCATGAACTACTGCTACCATGCAGTAGCGGTAGTCGTCTATATGACCAGCAATATAGCAAGATGAAACAGCGGCAATCTATCTATCTGTCCGTGTGTGCGAACGTACATAGCATGTCCAAGAGCAGCCGGCTCCATCTTTCCCCTGAGCATATATACTACATTCTAAACGAACGAACGAACGGCTTCACATCCATACACACATTTGAGGCTTCCTCATACGCACTAACCATTTCTCTCCAAACACAGACTGCACAGCTATAGCATGTAGCTATAGAGTATAGTGTAGTGGGGCTGGGGGCTATATTGCTTTCTTTCTTTCTTTCTCTCTTTTATACTTCTTCTTCTCTTCCTCTTCTTTTTCTCCCCTTTCATCTTTTTTTTGCCCGCTGCTTGGACTCGGCGCGTCATTCAAGTCAGAGCTCTACAGCCTTTTTTCCCTTCTTCCCCCCCAACATCGAGTTGGATCTTACGGCTCTAAGTAAGTTGTGCGTGTGTGTATGCCTCTACGTATGTACGTAGGTAGGTATAGCATAACTTCTGTCTGCTTGCTTTATATTCTCCCCCCTTATCCCCAAAATATAAACTATAGCCAGCACACGGAAACTAGGGGATATATGTATATGTATACATATATACACCTCTTATCTCTTTTCCCGATGCGAGCGGAACGAGGGCCAAGCAAGTTAGTTTTTTTTTTCTTGGATTATACTTTCTGGAAAAAAAGTTAGTAGTCAGCTTGAGCCACCAGCCTGGTCTGGCTGGTTGGAGAGAAAGAAGGAGAGGGACGGAGGAGCGAAGCGAGCTCGGTCTCTGGTCAGATCAATAACGATATGATAACCTCCTCCTCTACCCCGGTCTCTCTCCTTCTTCTCCTCCTTGCCGCAGGGCGTGTAGACGAAGAAGAAGTTGCTTGCTCGCTCATTGGCTGAGACACTCGACCTGGCTGCCCCTCGGCCAATGGAAAAAGAGCTGAAATGGGCTCTTGCCAGGAACGGCAGAATTAAGCAGCCTCATTTTCGTGTTGGCTTCTTCTTATGATAATATTGATAACTGGGAACCGCAAAGAAAGAAAGCTGCGGCAAGGATCTGACAGGGAGAGAGAGAGCGAGCGCCGCCGACGCCACTTGTTTTTCTCTCAAGAAGAGCTCTGAGAAAAAAGGCGTTTGGAGATCGGGGGGGGGGGGGGGGGGGGG
>CALFWP010000099.1 GCA_937927905.1 uncultured Neomegalonema sp. | reverse complement strand
CAACATATTACCCAGGCCGATAAGGGCTGTGATTTCGACTATCTGGAAACCGCTTTCGGCGGGGCGACGGACGAACCGGCAATCTACTGAACAGGATGGCGGGACAGATTGTATCCCACTCTGACCCGCGCTAGACAGCGGATATTCTGTAATATGCAGCGCGGCAAAACCCAGCGGGGAATCAAAATGATCGAAAAACGCGACTTTTACATCGGCGGAGCATGGGTACCGCCGCAGGCGGGGACAGCCTGCGAAGTGATCAACCCGTCCACCGAGGAGCCTTGCGCGGTGATCTCGCTGGGCGGTCAGGCCGATACCGATGCCGCCGTTGCCGCCGCAAAAGCCGCCTTTCCCGTCTGGGCTGCGACACCGAAGGAAAACCGCATCGCTGTTGTTCAGAAAATCCTTGAGCTTTACAAAACCCGCGCTGAAGACATGAGCAAAGCCATCAGCATGGAGATGGGCGCGCCGATTGACCTTGCGACGCAGCAACAGACCCCTTGCGGCCCGTGGCATATTGAAAACTTCATCCGTGCGGCAGAGGCGTTCGAGTTTGAGCGGATGCTTGGCAGTCACGCCCCCAATGATCGTATTCTTTACGAGCCGGTTGGGGTCTGCGGTTTGATCACACCGTGGAACTGGCCGATGAATCAGGTCGCGCTCAAGGTTATTCCGGCGCTGCTAACCGGATGTACCATGGTGCTGAAACCGTCGGAAATCGCACCGCTCTCTTCCATTGTCTGGTCGGAGATACTGGACGAGGCCGGTGTGCCCGCCGGTGTCTACAACATGGTCAACGGTGACGGGGCGGGCGTTGGGACACAGCTTTCGGTACATCCCGATGTGGCGATGATTTCTTTCACAGGCTCCACCCGCGCCGGTATCGCCATCAGCAAGAATGCGGCGGATACATTAAAGCGGGTTTCACTGGAGCTTGGCGGCAAAGGAGCCAATATCATCTTTGCAGATGCCGACGAAAAGGCGGTCAAGCGCGGTGCGCTGCATTGTTTCAACAATACCGGCCAGTCCTGTAATGCCCCGACGCGGATGCTGGTGGAACGTGGGCGCTATGATGAAGCGGTTGAAACCGCAGCGGCGGTTGCCGGTCAAATTGCTCTAGGTCCGACATCAGAACCCGGGCGGCATATGGGACCGGTGGTCAGCGCGGTTCAGTTCGATAAAATTCAGGCGCTTATCCAAACCGGCATTAACGAGGGCGCGCGGCTGGTTGCGGGCGGCACCGGACGGCCCGAGGGCACCAACCGGGGGTATTATGTCCGCCCGACGGTCTTTGCCGATGTGACCAACACAATGACGATTGCCCGCGAAGAAATATTTGGTCCGGTGCTCTCGATCCTGCCTTTCGATACCGAGGAAGAAGCCATCGAAATTGCGAATGACACACCCTACGGCCTGACCAATTATGTGCAGTCCGAAGACGGAGAAAAGCGCAACCGCGTTGCGCGCCGTCTGCGTTCCGGCATGGTCGAGATGAACGGCCGCTCACGCGGGGCGGGCAGTCCTTTCGGCGGCATGAAAGCTTCCGGCAACGGACGCGAAGGCGGGGTCTGGGGTCTCGAAGATTTTCTGGAGATCAAGGCTGTCTCCGGCTGGGGCTGAAGCTGTCATCCCGGCTCAGGCTGGGGTGAAGGGACTCTGAAGCTCTGGTTCCGATGACGCGCGCTTTGCGCATGATAAAAACCCCGGCAAAACCGCTCCATGTGCCGGTTGCCGGGGCCTGAGCATCCTCAGGAAAACGTCCGCGCCAGTCTTGCGGCAGTGGTAACCCGCAGCCCTCCGCGCGTTCCAGCATCCAGACCAATGGAATATTCGACAGCGGGCGTGACGCCCGCAACGCGCCGATATGACCACCCACATCCGCATGGGCACCGCGAAACCAGACCTGCTCGACCTTACCGTTCAAATCGGGGCGGTCTTCCCACATAATCGGCGAATACGCCACGCGGGTTTCATTATAGGCAAGGGCATGAAATCCGTTTTTGATCGAATTGCCCAGCGCATGATTGTGAAAAGAATGGCTGGCCACCGAAAGCCGCCAGAGTACTGGCGCATTAATGCCCAGTGATTTCACAGTATCCCAGACCCCTAGCATCTCGATATCAACATGGTCATAACAGAAAAGCCGCGCAAAATTTCGTGCAGCATCACTGTCGGGCGCACCCTTGTAATGACGGTACGCCGCACGCAACCTTCTGCTTGTGGCGTGCTCAGGTTTGATCAGGCCGATTCTGTCGATCAGCCCCGCAAGTGACCGCACTGCATATGCACCACGGGAAAATCCCAGCATAAATACACGATCACTCGGCCGATACCGCGAGGATAAATAACCGTAAGCCCGCCTGATCTGATCATTAATTCCCTTGCCGGTCAGAACATTCACTAAGGTGCGAAAGCTGGTCCATTGCAGACCTTCTTCATAATGAACAGAAACAGGGCCGTCCGCTTCCGTCATCAATCTGTAGGTCAGTCCGGCATTTGTTTCATGACCTGGTTCGAGCGAGGAGAGCGTACCGTCAATAATGATGACATGGATTCTGACGGTACGCTTCATTTTGGCCTTTGAAAGACCGTTACCTGCCGCCTGTTCAGACGAGTTCGGCATCGGTCATGATTTCCACAAGCGACGGTCCCTTGCTGTTCAGCGCTTCTGCGATCACACTTTCAAGATCTTCCGATTGCGAAACTTTGGTGCCCTGCCCCCCGCATAAGCGGGCAAAGGCCGCAAAGGACGGGTTGACGAGATCCGTTTCCCAAACCGGCCATTCGCCCGAGCGTTGCTCTTTGGATATTTTCCCGAGCTGTCCATTGTGCAGCAGGATATGGGTGATATCCATTCCGTATTTGACCGCCGTGGTGAAATCCATCGGGTACTGGCCGAAGCCGCCGTCACCGGAAATCGAGATCACCTTGCGGCCTCTGAACGCCTCCATATCCTGTGTCGCGGCCCAGGCACCCATCGCCGCCGGAAACCCGAAACCGATAGAGCCGAGATAACCGGACATCAGAACCCGCTGGGTGCCTTTAGTCTCAAGGTACCGCCCGAAGGAATAGGTATTGTTGCCCACATCAACGGCAAAAATCGCATCATCGGGGGCAAGCTTTCCAAGCACATCAAAGATTGCAAAGGAATGGATACCATTGCCGAGGTCTTCGGCAAGACGTCGCTGTTTTTCCTCGCGCCAGATGCGCCAGCGATCCGCCATCTCGGTCACCTGATCATCGGCCTCAGCACTTTTGGTGATGCGCGCGGAAGCGACCTTACAGAATTCACCGATTTCCGACCAGATCGGCAGTTTCACCTTGCCGAACTTGCCCAGTTGCATCCGGTCATAATCCACCTGTATCATGTTACGTTTTGGTGAAATACCGGTGTGATTGGAGAAGCTGGCCCCCAACACGATCATGGCATCCGCCAGTGTCATGAACCAGCTGGCAATCGGCGTTCCCGATCGTCCCAAAACACCACCCGCATTCGGGTGATCATCAGGGATCAGACCTTTGCCTTTGAATGTCGTCAGGACCGGCGCGCCCAACCGTTCGGCCAGGGCAATAATCTCATCACGCGACTCCTGTGCACCGTGCCCGACAATAATCACCGGGCGCTTAGCGGTTGAGAGCATTTCAACTGCTGCATCGACATCTTCATCGGAAGGCTTGATCCGGTGTCCGGCAATACGTCCCGCAGGTGTCGCCGCCTTTTTATCCGACGGCACGGTTTGCACATCATCGGGGAAAATCAAATGCGAGACATCCTGCTCCACAATCGCCGTCTTACAAGCCAGCGTCATAAGCTCCGCATGTTTGGACGTCGTGAGAACGGATTGGGAGAACTTCGTTACCGCCTGGAATGCTGAGGACAAGTCAATATCCTGGAAAGCACCGGGTCCGAAAACCTGTGTCTGCACCTGTCCGGTCAGGGCCAGAACCGGCGCGCGGTCTACCTTTGCATCCCATAAACCGGTCAGAAGGTTCGTGGCACCGGGACCCGCAATGGTCAGACAGGCCGCAGGCTTGCCGGTCAGTTTGCCATAAGCGGAAGCCGCAAGCGCCGCTGCACCCTCGTGCCTTATGCCGTAGTATTTCAGCTCGTTCCGGCCCACCGCCAGACGGATGGCTTCCGACAGGCCGAGGTTTGAATGCCCGACCATGCCGAACACGCTTTGCACTTCCCAGTTGACCATGGTTTCAACCATGACATCGGAAACCGTGCGTTCGCGTGGCGGTTCAGCCTCCAGTCCCACAAAAATCTCACCGTCACGCATGTCCACCGGAAACATTTTCTGGCCGTGATCCTTGACGCCTCCCCCGGGCGGCTTGCCGGTCAAAGGGTCAAAGTCCCAGCCGTGCCACGGACACCGGATCCAGCATTTATCTTCGACGCCCTTTTCAATAGACCCTTCACCAAGCGGCCCGCGCTGGTGCGGACAGTGGTTGTCCATCGCCGCCCATTGACCGTCAAAATGGACCAGACAAATCGACGTCGTGCGTGCCGTTACCGTCTTTATGCGACCCTCCGGCAAATCATCAATATGGCCAACGCGGATCCATTCAAGTTCGGTGTCCGGCATTCTTTTCTCCGTTTATTATGTCCGCGATAAAGCGGCACGTGTGAATTCAGTGGTCGGATTTGGTGAGTGCGGCATAGGCTTTTTCCAGCCATGTCAGGATACAGAACACACCCGCCAGCCAGATCAGAAGCTCAAAAGGCGCAAACGGTGTGCCGCGCAGCCAACGGTCCAGCAACCCGCCCTGAGGCCGGATTTCCTTGATCCCGAACAGGCCGTCACGCCCCCAAAAATCAAAAACCCAAAAACGTGAAAGGTAGAAGACAGGGATCATTACGATAATGGTGATCAGCATCCATGTTATGCGGCGGCCCATCACAGCACCTCGATTTTGTCAGGGTCAATCCTGAATACTAGCATATCGCCGTGCCGTGACAGATCGCCCTCAACCGAAATGAACTGTGCAATATAGTCATAGGCGGAGCGCGGAAGCGGCCCCCCATCCTCGTTCAGAATCAGCATAAAATCCGAACCTTCGACAGGCTTGGACGAGACGAATACCGGCGGAATATCCCCGATCAGGCACAAGGCTGCACAGGCTTTATGCGCAAGCCCTCTGCTCGGGCGCATGGCTCCGGCCAGGCATTTGCCGTCACAGATTTCACCGGCCAGCTTCCATCGCCCGAGATGCTCGGATGGGGGCGGCGTTGCATCACCCTCAGCGGCCTTTAATCCGCGCTTACCCCCGCGAAGCTGCAGCATAGTCAGCTCACCGCGTTCAAGAACGACGCCGGTGGCAGTGACCGTCTTTCCTTCAAGACGCGAAGCCCGGTTTACAACACCGGTCTTGCCGCCGGCTGCCAACATCAACGTCTGTCCGGCCTCCACCCGCTTGCTGCCCTCTGTCACATGCAGTATCGGATAGGGCAGCATCTCAATAACACCCGAAACAGTTTGCGGGCCGTAATCAAACCGGAAAGCCCCGTCGCCCGGATCATCCTGTGTCGCACCGATGACTAGCCCGACAACAGTCAGGACCGCCGCCAGCCCTAGACCGGCAGTCAGAAGAAACTTCCGCAGCTTTTTCGGCGGCTTGAGGTATCCGACAAAGAACGGCGTGGTATCTTTTTTCATGCCGGCACCTCGATTGGCTCTACATATGTTCCTGGCGCATTGGCGTTCGGATCAACCAGCACATCATCCCCGCGCACCGCGATGTTGTAGGTCGGAATGATTTCGGTAAAGGGTGCGGGCGAGCGTCCGCTACGCACATCATACTGGAACCCGTGCCACGGACATGTCACAAGACAGCGGAGTATCTTGCCCTCACCGAGTGGTCCGTTCTGGTGCGCACAGGCGTTGGAAATCGCCGAAAGTTTATTATCCATGCGAAATACCGCGACACGATCTCCGTTCGGAAGTTTTGCTATCTTCGCACGGGCCTCGGGGATATCCGATGCGGCACAGACCCGGACCCAACCGTCGGTATCCGCCGCCGCAACAGAGTCACCAGCTTTACGCTCATTCAGGAAAGCCATAACATGCAATGCCACTACGGTCAGGGCTGAGAGAATAAAGATACCGGTAAAGACGTGGTTCTGCTGGTCCTGCAAAATGCCGAAGCTGACATGCATCACCACGGACGCATACGCGACATAGATCAGATAATGGATCCGCTTCCAGACCGGCGCGGTCAGAAACTTGAGCCAGAAATCATGGCTGGTGGTTGCCAGGATCAAAAGGCTCAGCAGTGCGATGACACCGAACATCTCGAACGGAAACCCGGAAAGCTGTCCGTAGCTGGTGTTGGAAAAAATCAGTGTTTCCCATTTGCTCGAACCGGAGAACGCGAAGTACCAGTTTATGATATAGCCGAAATGGGTCAGCGCAACAAAGGCCGTCATGACCCCGAAATGCCGCCGGTTATAAAGCAGCGGTAAAAACCGCTTATCCATCCGTGCGAGCGGCCCGATGCATAAAATCACACTCAGCATCAGGAAGGCACAGGCACCGAAAGCCCGCGCATTATGCACTTGAGGGTTAATCGATTTTTCATGGGTCAGCAGTTCGGGGCTAACATAAAGAAACAAGTACAAAAAACCGATGACACCCGCGACCATAAAGCCGTTATAGTACCATTTGTTCTTGTTCCACTGAACGGGGACGTATTTGACGCTCATTGTGTTTGCTCCTCCGCTGCCGAGAGGCGTTGAGGTTCAAAATCCGCAGGCCATTGCTGCCGGATACTCAGACCCGTGATGATCGTCAGAATAACAAGCACCGCAAGGCCGAGGGCAACAATGCCATGGCCTTTGCGCACCACACGAAACCGCGCCTCAGGTTTGTCGCGCCCCGTTTCCAGCACCCACCACCGCCACAGGACAAGTGGCCAAATCAGCAGGATACCGGGCACAAGCAGAGGCCTGAATACATACGCGCCCTGTGCATCCTCATCAATACGGTCAATCCCGATCAGCAAAAAAGCAACGGCGACGACACCGCCTGTCGTGAACCACAGCCGGATAAAATCAACGAGCGCTTCCGCCGTACTCATCGGACACCTCCGTAGGCGATACCGGTCAGATCGGACATTTCCCGCTTCCATGTTGTCAGATCACCGGCGTTGAATTTCGACAAATGATCATGACCGCAAGCCCGGGCCATCACCTGCATCAGTTGAGTGGAGGCGGTGAAAAAATTTGCGAGGCGTTCGGCGGATTTCTCCACAACCAAACGACTAACCAGATGCGGCTTTTGCGTCGCGATACCTACAGGACAATTGTTGGTGTGACAGGCCCGCATCGCGATACAGCCGATCGCCTGCATCGCCGCGTTCGACACCGCGATTGCATCTGCCCCAAGTGCAAGCGCTTTCATAAAATCATCCGGCGTCCGCAAACCGCCTGTAATAACAAGCGTCACATCCGGCCTGTCGCGTTTATCCAAATGCGCGCGCGCACGGGCCAGTGCAGGGATCGTCGGAACCGAAATGTTATCGCGGAAAATGGCCGGTGCAGCGCCTGTGCCGCCTCCGCGTCCGTCGAGAATGATATAATCAACGCCGACTTCCAAAGCGGCATCAATGTCTTTTTCGATGTGCTGGGCGCTCAGCTTGTAGCCGATAGGGATACCGCCGGTGCGGTCACGGACCTCATCGGCAAATTCGCGTATCTGTGACGGCTCGGACCATTCCGGAAAGCGGGAAGGCGAAATAGCGGCCTGTCCGACCTCAAGGCCCCGGACTTCGGCAATTTTTTCCGTGACTTTTTTACCGGGCAAGTGTCCGCCGGTGCCGGTCTTAGTGCCCTGCCCGCCCTTGAAGTGAAAAGCCTGGACATTGGCCAGCGCATCCCAGGAAAACCCGAACTTAGCCGAGGCCAGTTCATAAAAATACCGGCTGTTTTCCTGTTGTTCGGCTGCAAGCATTCCGCCCTCACCGGAGCAAATCCCCGTTCCCGCCTTTTCCGCACCGGCAGCCATGGCCAGTTTCGCCGGTTCGGACAAAGCGCCGAAACTCATATCCGCAACGAAAAGCGGAATATCGAGACGCAAGGGCTTTTGCGCATTGGGACCGATCACAACATCGGTGCCGACGGCTTCATCTTCCAACAGCGGCGCCTTGTGCAGTTGTGCGGTCAGAAGCTGAATGTCCTCCCATTTCGGCAGTTCCTCGCGGGAAACACCCATGGAATCAACCGTGCCGTGATGCCCGGCTACGCGCAGACCGCTGCGCGCATAACGCTGTATCAGTTTGGTATGTGGTTCTTCTTCAATACCGTGACCGGTATCGGCATAAAGACCCAAATACGCTTTGCGGTTAAAAGGTTGCGGATTTTCTTGTGCCCATGCCAAGATTTCATCGGCGTCGACCAGGATATCATCGCCTTCAACCCAGGATTTGAACTTCGGCAGCGTTTCTTCGTTGTTATATTCGGACGCACCGCTGTCGAGGCGGTAATCCCAGAAATGCAAGCCGCAGATCAGGTTTTTACCACGGACAAAACCATCAGACATAAGTGCGCCGCGATGGAGACACCTGCCGTAAAATACCGAAACTTCATCATCGAAACGGACAACAACAAGATCAACTTCACCAACCAGCGCATATTCGGGTTTACGGTCAGCAAGTTTGCTCAGTTTTGCAACTGAAGTTGGCGACATAAAAAACGATCTCCTGAAAAATCCGGCCACGCACTCGCGACCCTCACGTATTAGTCCTGTTCATGTCTATATTACTGTCCAAAATTGATTGTATGGGCAATGCGACACAGCAGACCGCAAAAAGTAAAAAAAAGTTAATGCATCATCTTCGGTCACCGGATTGTTATTAAGCCACGCCCTTACTGAGTAAGACTATCATCAACTATAAAGAGGGATTGCAAGTGCACTCTGTTCAAAAAACGGGATGCGGTCTATCAATATCGCGCATTATTGCGTCTTCCGGTGCGCGGACCATAACATCCGCAAACCGGCAGGCGCAGAAAAGAGGGGACAAGCAAAATGAAGCTGTCGATGATCGTAGCGTTAGGACGGAACCGGGTGATCGGAATCGACAATGTCATGCCCTGGCATATTCCTGCCGATCTGAAATATTTCAAAGCCGTAACAGTCGGGAAACCCGTTGTCATGGGTCGCAAGACCCTGCAATCCATCGGAAAACCGCTGCCGGACAGGACAAACATCGTAATAACGCGCGACAGCAGCTTCAGCGCAGACGGAGTCACCGTTGTATCCAGCCCGGAAGAGGCCATCGCAGAAGCCAAAGTCACAGCAGATGAAATCGGCGTTGAAGAGGTCATGATTATCGGTGGCGGACAAATCTATAAATATCTCATTCATCAGGTCGGGCGGCTTTACCTGACAGAGATTGATATGGCTCCGGAAGGGCATGCTTTTTTCCCGGATTTCCGCGCAGTTGCCGACTGGAAGGAAATCCGGCGCGAACATCACCCTGCGGAAGGTGATCAGCCCGCATTTGACTTTGTCACATATGACAGACTGTAAAAATAAGACATTAACGGGCAAAAACCTTGACAGATAACAAATTTCGCGAAGCATCGCTTGCGTGACCTCTATGCTATGCTATAGAGCGCCCTCAGCACGGCATTGCGGGCGTGGTGGAATTGGTAGACACGCCAGATTTAGGTTCTGGTGCCTTTAGGTTTGGGGGTTCAAGTCCCTCCGCCCGTACCATCGTGATAAGGGCATGGTGCCCGCTTAGGGATAGAATTACGGAGCGCGATGTGAGCGCGGTAGTCACTAATAAGTCGGAAATTCACAAAATGCAGGTAAACGAAACAACCGCTGACGGTCTTGTAAGAGGGTACGAAATCACTCTGCCCGCAGCCGGCATTGCCGACAAAGTGACGGAAAAGCTGGAAGCGCACCGCAAGGATTTTGCGATGAAGGGCTTCCGTAAAGGAAAAGCGCCCCTCAATCTGATGCGCAAGATGTTCGGACAATCCGTGCTGGGCGAGACCATGCAACAGATGGTCGATGAAAGCGTACGCGACCTTATCACCGAAAAAGACCACCGTCCGGCCATGACGCCTGATATCAAAGTCGTTAACGAGGACTTTAAAGAAGGTGATGATCTGAGCATTACGGTTTCATATGAACTGCTTCCGGACGTTCCGGCGGTTGATTTTTCCTCTATTTCTCTGGAAAAACTTGTCGTTGAAGTCAGCGAAGATGCTGTTAGTGAAAGCCTTGAGCGCCTCGCAGCCGATGCCGTCAGCTATGACACGCGCGACGGTGCAGCCGAAGACAAAGACCAGGTCACCATCAACTTTACAGGTCGTATCGACGGTGAACCGTTTGACGGTGGTGCTGCGGAAGATTTCCCGCTTGTTCTCGGATCCGGACAATTTATTCCCGGCTTTGAAGAACAGCTTGTCGGCCTCACAGCAGGTGATAAAAAAGATGTGGAAGTGACCTTCCCCGAGGATTACGGCAACGAAGACCTGAAAGGTAAAGCCGCCGTATTCGAAACGGAAATCAAAGAAATCAAGGCACCAAAAGCGGCGGAAATCGATGATGAGCTGGCAAAACGCTTTGGTGCTGATGATCTCGATTCGCTGAAAGAGACCATTAGAGAACGCGTTGCCGCCGAATACGGCCAGGCAACCCGCGCGCATCTAAAGCGCAAATTGCTTGATGCACTTGACGAAAAAGTTGAATTTGAGCTGCCGCCGACGATGCTTGATGTCGAGGGCAAACAGGTTGCCCATCAGCTTTGGCATGAAGAAAATCCTGATGTCGAAGGGCACGACCATCCGGAAATTGAACCGACCGAAGAGCATATGCGTATCGCGAAACGCCGCGTCATGCTCGGTTTGCTGCTTGCCGACTTAGGGTCCAAGAATGAAATTCAGGTCGGGCAGGACGAATTGCGCGATGCGGTTATGCAGCAGGCGCGTCAGTATCCCGGTCAGGAGCGGCAGTTTTTTGAATGGATTCAGAACAACCAGCAAGCCATGAACGAAATTCAGGCACCTTTGTTTGAGGATAAAGTCATTGATCACATTCTTGAACAAGCCACTTTGACTGAAAAAACAGTAACAAAAGAAGAGCTTGAAGCTGCGTTGGAGGCTCTTGAAACTGACGCTGTTTAAGAGACATCACCGCCTTCAGGCGTTGTAGCTTACGAAATATCAAGACCTTCTGCTCGAAGTTTACGTCAGGGCTCTGACGCTGGAAAGCAGCCCTGACGCGTAACCGAAAAACCGCCACGCCGGAGCACCGCGATGAGAGATCCCGTCGATACCTATATGAATACCCTGGTTCCCATGGTGGTTGAACAAACCAGCAGGGGTGAGCGGTCTTATGATATCTATTCCCGCCTGCTGAAAGAACGTATTATCTTTGTTTCAGGGCCGGTACACGATGCCATGGCAACTCTAATGGTTGCTCAGCTCCTGTTTCTTGAAGCAGAGAACCCGAAAAAAGAAATTTCCATGTACATTAACAGCCCGGGCGGTGTCGTAACCTCCGGTCTGTCGATATATGATACGATGCAATATATACGTCCGCAGGTTCAGACGCTTTGTATCGGCCAGGCCGCTTCAATGGGATCACTTCTTTTGACCGCCGGTGCAAAGGATATGCGCTTTTCTCTGCCGAACAGCCGTATCATGGTTCACCAGCCGTCAGGCGGCTTTCAGGGACAAGCGTCCGATATCGAGATTCAGGCCCGTGAGATACTTGAATTACGCAAGCGACTTAACCAAATCTACGTCGACCATACCGGTCAAAAGATAGAAGAAGTCGAGCGCGCTCTGGAGCGGGACACTTTTATGACGGCGGACAAGGCTAAAGAATGGGGCCTGATCGACGAAATCGTCACCAAAAGAGAAGCGCCGAAAGATGAGGAGAATAGCGCTTAGGGTTAACGTTTGACCTGTATGCGCTTTATCAGACTTGATCTGCCACGTTTAACCATGTTCCAATAATGATATTATTTTATCGTCACGCATCGGGCTATTTGGCCCCGATGTCGCAAGGCTTCAGAAATAATGATGCTGATAAGGTGAGCCAATGACGAAGGAGAGAGATGGTATGAGTAAATCAGGCGGCGACTCGAAAAATACACTCTACTGCTCTTTTTGCGGCAAGAGTCAGCATGAAGTCCGCAAACTGATTGCAGGACCGACCGTCTTTATCTGTGACGAATGTGTTGAACTCTGCATGGATATCATCCGTGAAGAGAATAAATCATCTCTCGTCAAATCAGGCGATGGTGTTCCCACACCACAAGAAATCTGTGATGTACTTGATGATTATGTGATCGGTCAGCGGACCGCAAAGCGGGTTCTTTCTGTGGCGGTTCACAATCACTATAAGCGACTGAATCATTCCTCAAAGTCGCAGGACGTGGAACTCGCGAAATCCAACATCATGCTGATTGGCCCGACAGGGTGCGGAAAGACGCTCCTGGCGCAAACGCTTGCCCGCATTCTTGATGTTCCCTTCACCATGGCGGATGCGACCACACTGACAGAGGCCGGTTATGTCGGTGAAGATGTTGAAAACATCATCCTCAAGCTGCTGCAATCCGCCGATTACAATGTCGAGCGTGCCCAGCGTGGTATCGTCTACATTGACGAAGTGGATAAAATCAGTCGTAAATCCGACAATCCGTCAATCACCCGCGATGTTTCCGGCGAAGGGGTGCAACAGGCGCTGCTCAAGATTATGGAGGGCACGGTTGCCTCGGTTCCTCCGCAGGGTGGGCGTAAGCATCCCCAACAGGAATTTTTGCAGGTCGATACGACAAATATCCTGTTTATCTGCGGCGGTGCCTTTGCCGGTCTGGATAAGATTATTTCCCAGCGTGATAAAGGATCTGGTATTGGGTTCGGTGCCGATGTTAAAGCGGATGATGATCGTAAGATCGGTGAATTGCTGGCCGATCTTGAGCCTGAGGACCTGTTGAAATTCGGCCTTATTCCCGAATTCGTCGGACGTCTGCCGGTTCTGGCAACCCTGACAGATCTTGATGAGGCAGCCCTGATTACAATCCTGACCGAACCCAAGAATGCACTGGTCAAACAATATCAGCGCCTGTTCGAGATGGAGAGTGCCAAACTCACCTTTACCGATGACGCTCTCTCCGCTGTCGCCAAGAAAGCCATTGAGCGCAAGACGGGCGCACGGGGCCTGCGTTCAATTCTTGAAAACACTCTGCTGAACGCAATGTTCGACCTGCCCGCGATGAAAAACGTCGAAGAGGTTGTTGTAAACGGTGAAGTGATCGCAGGGAACGCACAACCTCTGTTCATCTACGGCGAAACCAAATCAGAAGCGGAGGAAGCGCCGGTCGCCTCTTAACTCCTTCAAATATTATAAAAAGCCTCCGGTGATGCATATGATCACCGGAGGCTTTTTTGTTTCAGATGCGGTCAAAATAACGGGCGCGGTGGCCGCATCAACACATCATCAGGCACCGCCTTTGGCAGCGTAGTAATCCACCATCTCGGACACCATGCGTTCTCCCATCGTTGCAGAGGCATCCGCCATCGCCTCGGCAGCGGGAACAGCCATTATACTGTCCATGCCGGTTTCTTTGACCATTTGCCTGTAGTAACCGAGGTCTTTTGCCGCATTCTGAATGGAAAATGCCAGTTTTGAGGCATCCCCTTCAACACCGTAAGCCGCCACGAAATCCATCATACCGGAATGCAACGGTCCCGCTGACATAACCTCATAGGCCTGCTTGCGGTCTATACCCGCACGGTCGGCAACCGCCATGACTTCAGCCATCGCATTGGCGACGGTCATACCGAAAAAGTTGTTCAGCAATTTTATCGTGTGCCCTGCCCCGGACCCGCCAAGATGAAAGACGTTTTCGCCCAGATCTTTCAGAACCGGATGGGCGCGGTCAAAAGCGGTCTTATCCCCCGCGCACATGATGTTGAGCAGGCCGTCATACGCATGTTGCGGCGTGCGGCCCAGCGGCGCATCAAGATACGCGCCCCCCGCTGCGGCGACCTTTTGCGCAAGCACACGCGTTGAAGCGGGCAAGGATGTGCCGAAATCGATTACAACCGACTCTGGCCGCAATCCGGCGAGAACGCCATCCGGACCGTTCATCCGAGCTTCGACACTTTCGGAAGTATCTACACACAGCATAACGATATCAACATTTTGCGCCAATGCCTTGGCACTCGTGACCTCATCGGCACCACGGGCAATTGCGGCATCAATATTGGTCCTGCTCCGGTTGGCAAGCACAGTCAGATCGTGCCCCTTGTCCAGCAACCTGGAGACCATGGCATTGCCCATAAGCCCGAGGCCGATAAACCCTATTTTCGCCATCCCGTTCTCCTTTTTTGTAATATGCAACAGACGGAGGT
>CALFWP010000098.1 GCA_937927905.1 uncultured Neomegalonema sp. | reverse complement strand
TCGCGATCTTCGAGTACATCAACGGCTTTTATAATCCTCGTCGCAGGCACTCAGCCTTGGCTTGGAAAAGCCCCATGGCTTTCGAGGGTCAGGCCGCGTAACTTAGAACTCGGAGCGGCACTAAACCGTGACAGGTCCAATTAAGCGACAATATCGAATGAATCTATACTTCAGCGCATTAAGCACCAAAGTTTACAGCCGCTTTCGCTCCCAACGCTTTCCAATATGCCCGTGCTTTTGATTGATTGGGTCGTCGCGCTGATACGCTTCACTAGGTACCGGTGTTTGGCTGGCGTCTCGACAGGCCCGTAGGCCCGTGACCATGCTTCGAGAACATCCCGCGACGTAAGAGGCTCTGTCGCCTCACTTAGCTGTGTGAGTATGAACCGTCGCATCTGCCCCTTGGGAGCGCGCACTGTGTCATAGCGGGCGATGCAGAAGCGCTTTAGTTGAACCTCTGGATCGAACAGCCGGGTGCAGGAGTCGATTTCTCAATGTCTCTGAGAAGCTATTGCGCTTTGTCTGGCAAGCGGCTGTGCAGATTCGCCAGTTCTTCGCGCTTGGCCTACAATCCGGCAAGCGTGAGCGGTCTTTCCATCCTCGATTTATCGCGGAATTTCAGCTAGAAATCCTCCTGCGCTTGATACGCAATGCCGGAAAACTCTGAAACAAAGCTGTAAAAGCGGAAATCTGCCTTTTCATACACCAATGTTAACGAATCCTTAGATGTCTCAGTCTCAGGTACGGTGTATGAATAATGCCAGGAAAGGCTGTTTTATGCCGCGCCGGAATTTCAGACGTTCTGTAACGGGAAGCGTCAGCTTTATTGCAATGACAACACTGCTGGTTGCGTGCTCACAGCGCGAAAATTTCCCGGCTCTGCAACACAGCAATATATCTACAGGGCAGGTTCCCGTTTTGCACAATCCGGGTGCAAGGCCGTTTATTGTCGGACAACCAGTGTACCAGGCATCCGTGAATAACGGATTACAGTCTTACCCCGTCGGCACTCCGGTTTACCGGAACACGCAATTCGGGGCGGCAAACGTCCCCGGAAATCAGGTCGCATCCCTTGGCGGCGGTTTTGAAACATACGGTATTGTGACACAGCCGCAGCCTGCACCCCGATTTTCGCCGATTTTATCAAATCCGGTACAGCAAAACAGCGGACTATTGTCACCACCGCCGTTTCAGCAGGAAATTCAATCTGTAAACCAATCCTTCGGCGGCGGATTCGTGAACGGGTTTCCTCCACCGTTTCAGGGTTTGGGCACACCTGTCCAGGCTGCACCCGGCGTGCCCTTTAACGCAATCAATACTGTCGAACCGGTTCCGGTGGATATCGGACCGCAACGCAATTCCGGCTTCGGATATTCCGGCAATGCTTTTGTACCACCTTCGCTTGATCCCCAAAACGCAGCACCGCGTCCGTCAATCATTGAAGAAACGGTTCTTGCGCCGCCGGTGCCGCCACGTGCTCCTGATGTGAGGCAACCTACAGATAATATTCCGCAGGTGGGCTATGATTACACCACGTTGCCGAATGCAGGATTACCGAGCCGGCCATCATTTGTTCCACTGCCTGCGGATCAGGATTTTTCGCAACCTGCGCCTTATGCAGCCTATGAAAATACATTCACAACATCCCGATTACCGCCGGATCCGCGTAGAACAGGGCAGAGTTTTACGAATACGGCAGTGCCGGACACCCCTGCAAATCAGGATCGTGCCCGTAATGCGCTCGAATTGCTATTACAGCAGGATGCATTGCCAGCTCCGGATTTACCGCGCCGGTCATCGCCTGTTCAGGAATCCGTTCCTGAAGAGCGTGCTGTGACTTCACCCCGTACGGAACCGGCAGAACCTTCGCTTCGTTTTGGTGGCGGGTTGCGTGTTCCGCAACCCTCTACAGAATACGGGCGTCCCTATGCATTGCTGCGCCCGGGTATCTGGCCGGAACTGGAAACGCCCGGTATCGGCCTGGTTCAAGCACCACCCCCGACGCCTTCTCCTGCTCTGGTTCCGGTGCAGTCCCGTCCGGCTCCGGTACAGCAGTTTGCGCAGCAATTCACAGCGCAGTCAATTGCACAGGCCAGCGAGCGCAATGTCCCTATATACGAAATCAGACAGGGTGATACGCTGCTGAGCATTGCACAATCCTTCGGTGTTACACCGGAACGTCTCGCGCTCGAAAACGGATTTGTTCCGCAGGCAACGATCTATATCGGTCAGCGCCTTAGTATCCCGGCGTCAAATCATGATGATAATCAGAGAGGCCGCATTACGGATATCGAAATCGTTGATGTGGACACGGATCAGGACGCATTGGAAAGAATTGTGTCGGCTGTTGAACCTTTCGGAAAAACCCGGTTCGTACAAACAAAACCCATTCAGCGCGCCTCAATTCCTTTTCGGAATGATGTGACGGATGCGAAAAAAACCCGGGTAGATACGCCCGGGTTTTCATGGCCTGTGCATGGTGATGTGTACCGACTGAATGCAGGTCAAATCGAAATCGACAGTGGTGCTTATGTTCCTGTCATGGCGGTTGCTGCCGGAAAAGTTGTACACGTTGAACGTGGCAGCAGAGACGTGCTGGTGGTTATAGAGCATGACAACGGCTGGCGTAGCCTGACCTTTGGTCTTGATTATTCGGCTGTCAGGCCCGGCACACACGTAGAGCAGGGCGGTATGCTTGGCAGATCAAGCCGTGATCATCGTGTCCGTTTTGAATTGCGCGATGCCGGGTCCGGTATTGCCGATGCATTACAGCTGTTACGCGGATAGTGCGCAATTACTACGGCTACTGCATGACTTTAATTTATAACGGGGCCACACAAGCCCCGTTTTTTGTGTTCAATCCCTGCTTAGCTGTACGGGTCCATGGCATCCCGCAGTCCGTCACCCAGAAAGTTAAACGCCAGAACCACAAGCATGACAGGGATCATGGCACTTGCCACCCAGGGGCACAACGTGAAATACCAGATGTTAGAGTTACACATGTTTACTTTGTTTATTTATTTTTGTCAAGGAAATGTTTAATGAAATAATAGATTCGTGATTTAATTGAATATAATATATTACTGTAAAATGCTATTTCAATTTA
>CALFWP010000097.1 GCA_937927905.1 uncultured Neomegalonema sp. | reverse complement strand
GGAGTTCCTTTAGTCACCACTTCGGGAGTTTGTATCGGAACACTAGAAGTAATGAACTGGGTTGCCAGAGAGTTTGACGAGCGTGACATTGAGCATCTCACCTTACTTGCTCGTTGGTGTCTGCTCCAGCATGCGGACCAGAGCGTTTTCGTCAATCACCTCACCCCGCGCGGTGTTCACGATGTAAGCACTGGGTTTCATCAGCCGCAGGCGACGGGATGACAAAAGATGATATGTTGCCGGTGTGTGCGGACAGTGGATGGAAACGACATCCATGCGCGCCAGCATCTGGTCAAGGCTTTCCCAGTACGTCGCATGAAGATCATCTTCCACCTCCGGACGCAGACGCTTCCGGTTATGGTAGTGAATTTCAAGTCCGAACGCCGCCGCGCGCCGCGCAACCGCTTGCCCGACCCGGCCCATACCGATAATGCCGAGGCGCTTTCCGAACACCCGGTGTCCGAGCATCGCCGTCGGTGCCCATCCGCCCCATTTTCCGGATTCGATCAGTTTAACACCGTCAACCAGACGGCGGGGCACTGACAGCATCAGCGCCATCGTCATATCCGCTGTGTCCTCCGCAAGAACACCCGGCGTATTGGTGACATGAATACTGCGCTGCCGTGCGGTTGCCACATCAATATGATCAACACCTGCACCGAAATTGGCAATCAGGCGCAAATCCTTACCGGCCCTTGCCAAAAGACCGGCATCAATCTGATCCCCCAAAGTGGGGACAAGCACATCCGCATCCGCCATGGCCGCGGCAAGCTGTGCCGCCGTCATCGGAACGTCACCGGTATTGAACGTTACGTCGAACAATTCCTGCATCCGCGCTTCCACCTGATCCGGCAATTTACGCGTTACCACGACTTTCAGACGGTTGTCAGACATCAGTATCTCCGTAAAGTCATATTCTGTCTTTTGAGTATCAGGTTGCGCAATAAATGAAAAGAAAGGTCGTACTTGATTTTCCGCGCATCCTGCCGCACTCCGTAATCATGAAAAAGCTGCTCTTTGCAACCATTCTTCTCGCTTTTCCCGCTTACGGACAGACCGTAGGCCCTGAAACGGGCGCGCCGCTTCCACGCTTTGAATCGCTGAAGTTCAATGAGGTCAATCTGCGGCGTGGAGCCGGAGAAGACTATCCGATCGCCTGGAAGTTCCGTCTTTACGGTTTACCGGTCGAAATTTTTCAGGAATTCAGGGACTGGCGGCATATCCGTGACCATGAAGGGGCAACCGGGTGGATACACAAAACACAGCTTGGCACCGCCCGCACAGCCCTGACCCGTCAGAATATTTCCAACCTGCACTCACGCCCCGAAACGACCTCGGACATTGTTGCCCGTATAGAATCGGGTGTCGTGATACGCCTGATCAATTGCCTGCCCGACTGGTGCCGGGGCAAAGTCAAAGGATACCGAGGCTGGATACATAAAAAGGAATTTTGGGGTATCCCGCCAGAGGATGTCTTCGGCAATTAATCTGTCATGGTAAAAACTGCCTGAAAAAGCGGGGTGAATGATCCGGAGAATCTTTGTTCAGAACCTCCGGGTCATAGCATCGCTGCTAAGTATACCGGACTTAGGGTCCGGTTCTGTTAACGGTCAGATTAACGTTTTATCAGCAGCGGGAACAGAAAGTCCCCGAAGCGCTTGGTCCCGCTGTAAACTGTCAGCCCCCAGGGTTTACGGCGGCTGATCAGCGGAAACAGAAAATCGCCGAACCGCTTGGTACCGTGATAAACCGGAAACCAGGACGCACGACGGTTATTGATCAGAGGCGTCAGAAAGGCACCGAAATGTTTTGTGCCTTTGAAATGTGTTAAACCATGTGGTTTGCGCCGACTGATCAACGGATAAAGAAAATCGCCATAACGTTGATTAGACTGAATTCTCTGCACAAGCTGACCAGTCAATTCCTGACTGACTAATGCGTTCTGATTGCCAACCCCTGCATCGACTGAGGGCTGACTGTCCGCGATTTTTATAGCCTCTTTTGCGGCACCGAACGGCGCAAACGGCGCGCGGATCACGACGAGTTTTTTACCGCCATTCATAGCCGCAGCATAGGCCGTAGCGGACTCTTCACTCACTTGCGCACCAGTCATCGCAGCAACCGCATCCGCGCCCTCGCCTATGACATCATAAGTGCTGTCAGGAAAGCCCGCTTCAAAAAGGCCGGAGACGACAGCATTCGCTGCTGTGTCGTCATTATAGAGCCGGGTTATGATTGTCGTCATATCGTTCCTCCACCCTTAAATTCCATAGTGTGGAATTTCGTCACCTCAGTGTGTTTCAAAAGATGTCTTTGCCTGATGATAGGTCACTTTATGACCGGGTCGAGCATCCCTTCCGGGCGAACGCACCATCGGTATCATGGCCATACATGCAGCCATCAACAGCACAATCTCAAAAGCGAAAACAGGCAGATAGGCGCTTCCAGCACTGACCTGCCCTGTCACCGACCAGGCGGTGATCAGATCCCGCATCATCCCGCCAATAGCGACAGCAACACCTGCAGCCGTTGCCTGTACCGCGCCCCAGGTACCGAGCGCCAATCCGATCTGTTCATCCGGTGCGGCACGCATCGTCGCCGTCAGAGTACCATGTCCGAAAAGGGCCGCTCCGACCCCGAGAAAAAATATTGCAGCGGCAAACAGGCTCATACTCATGTAGGATTGTGTGAGAATGATTGCGAAAAACGCCGGAATACCCAGTAAAGCACCCAATCCGGCAACCGTAGATGGACAGGTATCCAAACGGTTGAGCCGCTTTGAGGCAATCGCGAATCCGATAAGACCACCCAGCGCCATCACAGCCGTCAGTCTTGTCGTGGCCGAGACACTCATGCCCAGCACCCCTCCGCCGTAAGGTTCGATCAGAACATCGGCCATGCCGAAACCGGCGGTACCAAGCCCGATGATGATCAATAGACGTAAGGCTCCGGTCTGCTGTGCAAAGGCACGCCAGGAGTCGTTGAATTTTTTCTGCGGTGCCTTTGAATGCGCCCGCATCCTGTCCCTGGGTTCCTGTTTCCAGATCGCGATCAGATTAAGCACGACCGTGACAACAGCGGATCCCTGAATAACCTGGATCAAACGCCCGGGCGTATAATGTTCCAGCAACGCACCGAATATCAGTGCACTGGTGATCATTCCCAGTAGCATCGCGACATACATCAGGCCAACCACTTTAGGCTGATCCTCGCGGCGCACCAGATCCACGGCAAGAGCGAGGCCGGTTGTCTGCACTGTATGAACACCGGCCCCGACCAACAAAAACGCAATCGCGGCGGAGGACAGACCCAGCCAGCGCGGAGCATCAACCGCTTCACCATAGCCCGAAAGAACAAGCAGCGCGAAAGGCATCACGGCAAAGCCACCGAATTGCAGCATGGTCCCCTTCCAGATAAAGGGCACCCGGCGCCATCCCAGCGCCGAAATATGCGTGTCGGAGCGAAACCCGATCAGAACCCTGAACGGCGCAAACACAATAGGCAGAGCCAGCATCACCCCGACCAGCGCCGCCGGAACGGATAGCTCGACAATCATGACACGGTTTAACGTCCCCACCAGAAGCACGAGCGCCATGCCGACAGTAACCTGAAAAAGAGAAAGCCTTAGCAAACGCGATAAAGGAACATCCGCCGTCGCAACATCGGCAAATGGCATGTATTTCGGACCGATCCGTGACAGCCTTTCAAGCGCATAGCGGCGATAATTCTGTAACACGGCTGAAATGCCTCGCGTTTTGCCCGCCCTTTATACATCCCTAAGGGCATTGAACTTATATCCGTCCCGGCGGACACCATTTAACAGCAGGGACGTAATTGCTGTGATCGCATGATACGCGATCACAGCGTCATAGCAGATTCATTCCGCCGCAGTATGCGATGCCAGAATGGTCGGTGCTTCTTCGATTACGGCAACAGCAGTCCGGCCATCAGGCAGCACCACGGTAATCCGTTCACCGGCAGCCGATGGAACGCTGGCAAGGTGTGAGCCTTCTGTGGTCACAGCAGCCGAAGCAGCGCCGCTGCCCAGCTCATTTCCCGACAGAAAATCTGAAACCCATGTCGTGTTGCTCAGAACCGCAACATGCACGGCAAAAGAGCCGACGGCAACAGCACCAAGAAACAGCGGAACTCCGACGGTTGGTTTTACGACCAGCCACATTTTTGCATTGTTCATGGTATCCCCCTTATCCGAGCCAAGGCGTTGTCGCGGCAACCAGAATATGTGCCAGCAACGCAATGCCCCCGAAGACACGGGTGCCATCAATCAGATAACTGTGAACTTCTTCCGCTTCACTCAGCGTAAGACCGGTAGGCCAGACTTTGTCCGGATCGTCAGTAATGTCGCTCATGCGTCATCTCCTCAATTTAGTGTCGGCGAAGACTTCCAACAATGATCGCCGGCTCCGGAACAAAATCCGGTCTTTACGGTGCAAACCGAATCCCGGCTGTCCTGCGGCGGTATGACACAGTGTCATATCATTTTGACATATACAACTGTCTATTTTTATGTACATTTATTTTTGAATCGTTGAAATACTCTTTATTTGTCAAAGACAAGAAAGACGGATGCCGTAATAACAATTACCGCACACGGCTTATTTGACTGAATATTATTGAGCGACAAAATCACTTACACGCAATTCTGCGCATACGGATTACAGTCTGATTTTAGGGTATTCAGACGGACAGCACGGTCTGCTACACTGCTATCCGTTTAATGCGAATACCGACTTCAACGGCGGCGCAACCTGACAACGACATCGACACTGGCAATATCATACCCTTCGGGCACATCAGGCAATTCAGCAATTCTAACGGAACCGCCCGGTGCATCGGTAATGGTACAATCATCTTCAAAATAAAAATGCGAGTGATCATCCACGCGCGTATCATAATAAACGCGCCCGGCCTCGATATTCACCTCACGCAAAAGGCCTGCATTCGTGAAGGCATTCAGAGTGTTGTACACTGTTGCCAATGATACGTCCGCTCCTGCCTCCAGCGCCTCAGCAAAGAGTGCCTCGGCTGTAAGGTGACGATCACCGCCCTCGACCAGCAATGTCGCGAGTGCCGTACGCTGACGCGTCGGGCGAAGTCCAGCCCGGGTGAGCCACAGGCCGGGCTTACGTGACAGAGAGGGTCTTTGATCATATTCCATAGAGCACGATATTAACGCGGATCAGACAGACGGGCAAGTAAACCACGCTCTGTTAAAATCATCGCACCATGATATTGTCCAGATATGAAATTTATCCAAAGCACTCTGCTTTTCATAGCCTTATCCGTTTTCACGAACTCATCCGCCGCCGAAACCATCTGGAGCGTGGAGCCGGATTTCCGCGACAAAAAAGCGCGAAAAGACATAAGCGGCGCAGCGTGCAGCCCCTCACAATGTATCGCGGTCAATGATGAAACGAATGATGCACAATTTTTTACGCTGAACGCACAGGGCATCACTCCCGGGGCATCCTTCACTTTATCAGCGGACAAGAATGAAATCGATGCCGAGGCCGTAGCCTATTCAAAAGGCGCGTTTTACGTCACAGGGTCCCATGGTCTGTCCCGCAAAAAAGGCAAAAAACGCGCAACCTCTTTTCAGGTTCTGCGCATCAGCGGACATACGGTCACCGCTTCAAACCGCTTAAACGAAGCCATAAAGACTGTAGAGCCGTTATCGGAGTATTCGGAAACACGACTTGATGAAAACGGCGTAAACATTGAAGGCATCACCGCGATACACAACCGCCTGTTTTTCGGCTTTCGCGGCCCCTCTATCAACGGTGATGCCTTTATGCTGGAACTTCGGGCAGATGCATTATTTTCTGCGGACGATCCACTGCTTCCCGTGCTGCACCGAATATCTCTGGGCCCAAATAAAGGCATCAGGGACATGGCACGCACCTCTGACGGATTGTTGATCCTTTCCGGTCCGGTCAACAAAGAGCCTAAGACCTATCAGATTGTTTTCTGGTCCGAAAAAACGACCGATATAACCAGACTCGCCACCCTTGCCGATACCGGAAAAGGCAAACCGGAGGGCCTGTTACTGCTGAAAGAAACCGGTAATGCTTATCACGTCCTGATCTTCAGTGACGGCCTGAAAAACGGCGCCCCTTTCTCGTTACAGATAGCAAAACAATAGCGTCGATTACGCAACAATTTCCGATGGCGTTGGCGTAAGGTCAAGTATCCCTTGATATTATGGCACCGCAAGCGACAACACATCACTGTAACGGATTGTTTCGTCGTGTGACATGCAATATTATGTGCCGAATACAACAGGGAAATTGAATGACAGACCGGCGGAACAGCTATGATTACGAGGGCCTGCTGACCTGTGGACGCGGCGAACTTTTCGGCGAAGGCAATGCACAGCTTCCTGCACCACCGATGCTTATGTTTGATCGCATCACACATATTGCCGATACGGGCGGACTCCATGGCAACGGCCAGGTTATTGCCGAACTGGACGTAAAACCGGACTTGTGGTTCTTCAAATGCCACTTCCTCGGGGATCCGGTGATGCCGGGCTGTCTTGGCCTGGATGCTCTTTGGCAATTAACCGGCTTTTTCCTCGGTTGGAAGGGTATGCTGGGGCGCGGACGGGCCTTGGGCGTCGGCGAGGTAAAGTTTTCGGCAATGGTCACGCCGGAAGCAAAGCTTGTCCGGTACACTGTTGACATTAAGCGTGTGATGGATCGCCGCCTGAAGTTGGGTGTTGCCGATGGAACGATGGAAGTGGACGGCGAAACCGCTTATGTAACCAAAGATATGAAAGTCGGCCTGTTCGGTGCCGACACCGCCTGATAACAGGGACCGCAGAATCTGAAACGTTGCGTCCTTGAACAGAAAGAACCGCCATGCGCCGCGTTGTCGTCACAGGAATCGGGATTGTCTCGCCTATCGGTAATGACCCCGAAACCGTCACCCGATCCCTGAAAAACAGTATTTCAGGCATCAGCTTTTCCGAAGAACAGGCCGCACACGGCTTTCGCAGCCAGGTAGCTGCCCGTCCTGAAATTGACATCAGTGCACTTGTCGACAAACGCGTCAGACGGTTCATGGGCGATGGTGCCGCTTGGAATTATATCGCCATGAAAAACGCGATTGACGATTCAGGGCTGGAAGACACCGATGTCAGCAATGTGCGCACCGGTCTCGTTACCGGTTCAGGCGGCCCTTCGGTGGAAAATCAGCTCTCGGCCATTGATATTGTCCGCAAAAACGGTACGCCAAAACGCATCGGCCCGTTTTATGTTCCGCGATGTATGTCTTCGACCAACTCGGCAACACTTGCGACACCGTTCAAAATCAAAGGTGTCAATTACTCAATGACATCAGCCTGTTCGACCTCTGCCCATTGTATCGGGCATGGTGCTGAGCTGATCCAGTTCGGTAAGCAGGATATTGTTTTTGCCGGCGGCGGAGAAGAGTTGCACTGGTCTCTGACCTGCCTTTTCGATGCGATGGGGGCGCTGTCTTCCAAATTTAACGAGACAACACCGACCACGGCCAGCCGTGCATATGATGAAAACCGTGACGGATTTGTTATCGCAGGCGGAGCAGGGACCGTCGTTCTCGAAGAGTACGAGCACGCCAGGGCGCGCGGTGCCAAAATCTACGGCGAGCTGATCGGGTATGGTGCAAATTCGGACGGCCACGACATGGTTCAGCCCTCAGGCGAGGGGGCGGTGCGCTGTATGAACCTCGCAATGAGCACCATCGGAGATCGGAAAGTCGATTATATCAACACCCACGGCACCTCAACACCTGTCGGCGATGCCAAAGAAATGCAGGCGATGCGCGACACGTTCGGCGATGCGATCCCCGAGCTGAGTTCGACAAAGTCTCTCACAGGGCATTCCCTCGGCGCAACCGGAGTGCAAGAGGCGATTTATTGCCTCATGATGATGAAACACGGTTTCAAAGCGGCATCGGCACATATCGAACAGATTGATCCGGACTTTGCCGATATCCCTATTCTGCGGCATACAGCCACCGGTGATGTCGATGTCACCATGAGCAACAGTTTCGGTTTCGGCGGCACCAACGCTACGCTCATATTCGGGAAAGTATAACCATGGGTATCATGAGCGGAAAACGCGGCCTGGTAATGGGCGTCGCGAATGATCACTCGATTGCCTGGGGCATTGCCTCCACGCTTGCTGAACACGGCGCGGAAATGGCGTTTACCTATCAGGGGGATGCGTTCGGCAAACGGGTCAGACCGCTGGCCGAATCTGTCGGGTCCGGCATTGTACTGCCTGCAGATGTTCAAAACCCTGAAAGCCTTGATTCGGTTTTTAACACCCTTGAGCGTGAATGGGGCGGCATTGATTTCATCGTTCATGCCATCGCGTATTCTGCCAAAGAAGAGCTTAAAGGGCGCTACTGCGATACCAGCCGTGAGAATTTTTTGAACACTATGGATATTTCGTGTTTTTCACTGACCGATCTGTCGCAGCGCTGCATCCCGTTGATGAAAAACGGCGGATCCATTGTAACACTGACCTATCTCGGTGCCGAACGTGTTCTACCTAACTACAATGTGATGGGCGTTGCAAAAGCCGCTCTGGAGGCCAGTGTACGTTATCTTGCGGCAGATCTCGGAAAAGAGAATATTCGCGTAAACGCAATTTCGCCCGGACCTATGCGCACCCTTGCAGGATCGGCTGTCGGCTCTGCGCGGAAAGTGTTTAAATTCAACGCGGAAAATGCACCTCTTAAACGCACTGCAACTCTTGGGGAAGTGGGCGGTGCGGCGCTGTATCTGCTCTCCGATCTGGGTGGCGGCACAACCGGCGAAACGCTTTATGTCGATGGCGGGTATCACGCAATGGGCATGGTCGCCGAAGAGAACCTCTAATACAAAAAATACTTTTATGCGCATCGTTTGAACCATAGGTCGTTGAAACGACACCCGCTTCAGGCTATATTGCACGATGCGAAGCACTTTCTATCTTGATCTAAGCCTGTCCAAACGGCTGCAGCTCTCTCGATACGGAACGACAGCGCCAAGCCGCTGCATTATGCGGGCGGTGTTTTGACAGGAGAAACTCACATGGCTACCGGCACTGTGAAATGGTTTAACCCCACAAAGGGCTTTGGTTTTATTCAACCGGACGGCGGCGGAAATGATGTGTTCGTTCACATTTCCGCTGTTGAGCGCGCCGGTCTTTCGACGCTGAATGAAAATCAGAAAATTTCCTACGAACTTGAGACAGACCGTAGCGGACGCTCGTCGGCCGGTGCATTGGCTGTTGCTGACTAACATCCATAATATCAAAGATCAGAAAAGCCGCCGGAAGCGTTTCCGGCGGTTTTTTCTTAGCGTTTTATAAACCCCATACATCGCACAGAATCAATTCAGGCTTGTAACCACATTGGGCAGACACTGACGCGGTAAAATTGTCACGACGCCAGGTGAGCTCATCTTTGTCTCAACAACCGCCTCCGATGTTTCATTAGACACACCGGTTTGTACTCCGCCCTCAAGAACAAGACCGTCAAGAGGCCAGCGTAACCCTGTTGACATATCCGCTCTGACACGGCGAACGGGATAAAAAGAGATGCGTGTCCCGGGCGGCATGGTAATGCGCCACTCTAGTGGAGCGGCAAACACGATATCCTCGGAACCGACCAGCACGACTTTGCGATCATGGGCAGTGACCAGTGAGTGCATGGCAGCAAGTGTATGATCCATGCGTCCGCCAAGGAACCCGGCACCGAACATTATGGGTGCCCGGACAACCCTTAGAGCCTTGTCGAAATCCGTTGTGTCCTGGTCGCTTATTTTGAGTGTTTTGAGACTTTCAGGAATATTCGAACGTACCGAGTCCAAATCGCCGAGAACGGCGTCGGGTACCATGCCCCAACGCTTCAATGTGTCATAACCTCCATCCACCGCAACAGCCGCATCGCAATACCGCCGCAGTAAGGCAAAATCATCAAAATGTACGGGACCGGCACCGACCAGAATAACCGGTCCGGAAAAATCCAGGGATGTCACCGGCGGTTAAGAGCGGCGCAAGCCCCGGCAGGAAAGCACCCTATACTGGCCGGGCCGGTAGTATCTCCCGTCCAGCCGACTGTGTCCCGTAAGCGACCGCTGAACGGATCTATGACAGGATCCGGCGGAGTCCGGCGGATACCATCTTCTTTACCTGAAACCGCAGCTCCGGAACGGATTGTATAAACAGGCTCAGGCAGTGGTATCCTTACCACCGAAGACGGGACAACAAGCGTCTGTAAAACAGTTTCGCCTGGCAGAAGGTCGATTTGTGATGCAAGGCCTGCAGGGTCAATAGCGGGAGCGGATTGCACTATATGAGTCGCCGATAGCAAACTTTGAGCCGATGAAGATTGCACAACAGAGCTGCGCGTACTTGCACGGGATTGCTGAAATGTCTGCGCGACGGGTGATCTGCCCAGTGTAACCGAGTCTGGCGCCCATCCGGTGTCTCCTTCCGTCACAGCATCGTAAATCAGCACACCGACAGGAATATCAACGGACACAACATTATCTTCTGCAGCAACAGCCAAGGAGAAAAAACTCGCAAAGGTAAAGGTACAGATATGTCGAATCATGACTTCACTCTGATGACCGGTCCCGCACTTCCGATTTGACCACCTTATCCTAAAGCAGGCAAAATATCTTCCAATATCAATGTCCTGAAGAACATAACAATTAACAACAGAACAAGCGGAGAAAAATCTAATCCCCCCGCAGATGGCAGAATGCGTCGTATCGGGGCCAGAATCGGATCAACAAGTCCATTAACGCCGTAATATATTTGCCGGACAATGTCATTATTGAGGTTGATTACATTAAAACCGACCAGAAAGCTTAAAATAACATAGATGAGAACCAGCCAGTAAACGGCTGTCACAGCAAAATCGACAAGAAAAAAAATCGCGTTCATATACATCCCCGTCCGGCTATTCATTATGCTTCATAAAGAAGCGGATGACCGGCGGCAAGGCCGCCGCAAAAGCGTGATATTGATGGTTTGCTTTGCAAGGCGAAACAGATAGATTAGTATTATGGGACTTCGCACCAGAAAATTTGTCGGAACTTTGACCATCTTTCTATGGATGATCGTTTTCAGCCTGACGATCATGGCGGTTATGGGCCGGTTTGAGAGACCGCATTTTCTGATTGAAATTCTTCTTTATGCCGGACTTGGCTTTGGCTGGATCCTGCCGTTGAAGCCGGTTTTCGTCTGGATGGGCAAAGCACCCGGGCGAGATGCAACACACAAATAACCTCAGACTTGTCGCCTTTGTCGTTAGTGCAATGGCGATTATCGCGCTTCAGGAGGCTGCGGTTAAACTTCTGACAGACGATGTCTCGATCTGGCAATTACATATTATCCGCTCTGTTCTGGTCATCGCGCTGGCTGTCGCCGCCGGCCGGTTTTTTCAAAGTCTGACCCCCTCAAAACTCTCCAGTTACCGCTGGCCGCTATTACGCTCGATATTATTCAGCGCCGCATTTTTCCTGCTGTATTCCGGCCTGCCGTTTTTATCCCTGGCCCAATCCGGAGCGGTTTTTTTCACAGGGCCGTTGTTTATTACAATCTTTGCCACGCTTTTTTTGAATGAAAAAGTCGGACCGCGCCGGATTGCTGCACTGATACTGGGTTTTTCAGGTGTACTGGTGACCGCACAGCCATGGAACGAAACATTCAGTCCGGCCATCCTGTTTCCCCTAAGCGCGGCGGTTGCCTATGCTCTGGGTGTCATGGTCACACGCGGAAAATGCTCCGGTGAAAATGCACTCAGTCTTCAGCTTGTGCATCACACTTTGTTCGGGTTGCTCTCTATCGCCGGATTAATTCTCGTCAGTACTCTGCCGCTTGATCCTGCATTGCGCGCTGATTATCCGTTCTTACTTGGCGGGTGGACAGCCATCGGGCTTATCGCGGCGCTTCTGATTATCTGGAATGCGGTCGGAAATTTTGCCGGTTCCCTGATGCTGACACACGCATATCAGAAAAACGAGGCAAGCGGCATCGCTCCCCTCGAATACAGTTATCTGGCCGTAGCACCGGTTCTGGACCTTATACTTTGGGGGAGTACACCTTCGATGACCACGATCCTGGGAATTATTCTTGTTGCAGGGTCCGGTGTCTTTATCATGATCCGGTCACGGTAAAACCGGATGCGGCGCGGATAATAATATCCTGCCGAGATTAATTCACATGTCACCCGGATGCCGGATCCGCCGCATCGCCCAGCGGACCTGTGCGCCAGCATCTTTCAACATGCCTTTAATGACCACCTGTTTTGTCTCCAGCGGTCCTGCTCGGCGGGGTATATAGATGCTGTCATCGACAATAAGCTGACCGCCGGAAATAACCATTTGCCAGCGTTCTCCGTTTGCTAAGCCCAAAATCACCATTTTATCCGATTGCTCAACACTGATATCCGGGTGGAGGTGGAACCGCACAGCAAAGGCCGGACCGTAAGGTGTCTTCGTTTTCGCGCGGGAGCGTTCGAGAATCTTTGCTCCGCCTTTGACAAGACTAAGCGTATCCTCACCCCGCAGATCAGTCCCGTCCGGAGCAAGAAAAAGCCGGCGGTAATGTAACAAGCCGTAATCAGCAGCATAACCGTCATGGGCCGCCAGTACCCAGGTGCCGTTATCATCAGTTTCGCGGTCACGCTCAAAAACCTGTGCCTTGCCGTTCAAGCTGCGCATACGTGTGCGCGATGATCCGGAAAATCCGACGGCGGAGTCTTCTGCCAGTGTCAGTGTGGAATGGGCAGCGGACACACGGCTGCTGTTTTCCCAACTCCCTCCAAGGTGAACACCGGAACCGCAATTGGTGATAAGCCGCTGTCCGCTTACGGAAACTTCTATCGCCAGCGGTGCGGCATGAGCCGTGCGTGCATACCGCCCTGCCGGTGTATCCGCCACATCAAGCAACACGTTTGTCCGCCCCGATGACATACGAATCAGCCCAGTATCATAGGCTTCTGCCAGTGCTGGGGCCGTCTCTGCGCTGTTGACAAGGACACGGCTTACCTTCTCCGCGCCCTCCTCGACACCACCGTGAAACAATGCCAACCCGCCATCGCCGTGTTGCATCATACGCAAAACCGGAACCGCCTTTGCAATCATCGGGGTCAGCAAGGCCGCTTTATCCTCATGGCCTGAGCCTTTAAGGTCGGCACGCACCTGACAAAGCCGGGCAATTCTGTCCAAAAGATCAGACGGATTATGGCTGACAGGTCCGGCATCGGCCAATGCACTTTTCTCGGCCGCCTTTATGAAAACCTCCAATCCGCTGCTCAGCAGTCCGGTTTCCCCCGGCAGGCAAAGGCCCGCATAGATGGTGCCCATTGCAGAACGCATTCTATCCATCGGATCGGCCACAGACGATGCGGTTTTTGCTAGATAACGGCCCTGAACACCCAGCGATTTCAGAAAAGAACTGCGATATACCGGCTCGGCGTTTTCCATCAGCATGCGCGCACTCATGCACCAGGATGTCACACGCTCGCCGGTGATGGCAGGCCGCCAGGAAAATCCGCCACGGTTTCCATGTGCATGAAGCCATGCATCCGTGTAACGCCGTACCGCCTTGCGGGAGGCCGGTCCGTCGCCGGCACGGAAATGCTTGAGCCATTCAAAACCGTGAAGCTCCGCATTCCACTGCATATCGGTTGAGAAAACCTGCCAGGGATCGTCACGCTCAACCTTTATCGTATGACCGGAAAAGCTGAAATATCCCCGCAGCATAGCTTGTGCTTCGTCCACGGAACCGACATCAAGGGAAACAGGCCGGTAAAGCAGACTGTCCGCACTTCTCGCCGATGACGACAGGCGGCGCGTTACATGGCCATGCCAGATATCCCGGGCATGCGCACCAAGGCGGACCGGTATCGGAAGGGCGGAACGGGCATCGTTTTGTGGCATCTTCCAGGCTTCATTCTTGAGACGCGACTACTGGACGGAGAAGTAGGGAATCATAAAGATTTTGTCACGCCCGTTTCAGGATAGAAAAAATCCGGCCTTTTCACCACAGCCGGCAAACGCTATTCCTGCGGCATGAGTTTCTTCAGCAAAATGAAAGAGCGGTTTGTAAAGGCCAGCTCGAAGATAACAGGCGGCGTTCAGGCGGTTGCAGAACGGAAAGTCCTGGACGATGCCGCACTGGAAGAGCTGGAGGATGTGCTGATCCGGGCCGATCTGGGTGTTAATGTCGCCACACGCGCATCGGCGGCTGTAGCCGAAGGACGGTTCGGCAAAAAGATTGCGGCGGATGAAATAACCCGCCTGCTTTCAGCGGAAATTGCGCGGATCATGGAGCCGGTAGCAAAACCCCTGCCGCTTTATTCTGATAAAAAGCCACAGGTTATACTGGTTGTCGGGGTCAACGGGGCGGGAAAAACAACGACCATCGGCAAACTGGCCGCACAGCTGAAAGGCGCGGGTAAATCCGTTGTTATCGCTGCTGGCGATACATTCCGCGCCGCCGCCATCGAACAATTGCAGATCTGGGGTCGGCGTGCCGGTGTTCCGGTGATTGCAAAGGATGTCGGATCGGATGCGGCAGGCGTTGCCTTTGAAGCGATGGAACAGGCAACCGCGATGGGGGCCGATATCCTTATGATCGACACCGCCGGACGATTGCAGAACCGTACCGACCTGATGAGCGAGCTGGAGAAAATTGTCCGTGTGATCCGTAAACATGATGAGACAGCGCCACATAATACGCTGCTGGTTCTGGATGCGACTGTCGGGCAAAACGCAATTTCCCAGGCGGATGTGTTTTCGCAAACCGCTGATGTCTCCGGTCTGATCATGACCAAGATGGACGGCACCGCGAAAGGCGGCGTTCTTGTTGCGCTGGCCGATAAATTCGGTCTGCCTATACATGCTATCGGTGTGGGGGAACAGGTGGATGACCTCCAACCCTTTGACCCGGAAGAATTTTCCGATGCGCTGACAGGACGGACGGTCAAATGATCTTTAATACGGATATAACTGCGCTATGTGAAAATGCCGCGAACAGTGCGGAGCGATCATGACAGACGGAACCACAGCGCCGGAAAGCGATACAAACCACGAAATCACCGAAAATCCCTGGCTCAAGCTCGCGCTGGAAGTCGGACCGCTTCTGATTTTCTTTGTAGCGTACCGTTACGGTGCGGATCTGGCGGCATGGGCCGGTTATCCGCATTTCGGCCTCAGCGCAGCGGAACAGGCCCTGGTAGCCGCCGGTGGTGATGGAACGGAAGCCGCCCTGTCCAAGACCAAAATCATGGCGGCAACGGCGGTCTTTATGCCGACAATGATCATCGCGGTGTCGATATCATGGTTTGTGGCCCGGAAAATACCGGTCATGCCGATGTTCAGTCTTGCCCTCGTGCTGGTTTTCGGTGGCCTGACCCTCTGGCTTCAGAACGAAACATTCTTTAAAATGAAGCCGACGATACTGAACACATTTTTCGGTATCGCTTTGCTTGGCGGTCTGGCCATGGGCAAAATGTTCCTCAAGGTGATTTTTCAGGAGGGCTGGTCCATCACCGATGAGGGCTGGCGTATTCTGACCATCCGGTGGGCGATTTTCTTTTTGTGTATGGCCGTGCTGAACGAAATCGTGTGGCGAAATTTTTCAAGCGACACCTGGGTTCAGTTCAAGGTCTGGGGCAATTTCCCGATTACAATGGTCTTTGCTATCTTTCAGCTGAAGCTGATCTCACAATACGAACTTCCCGATAACACGGAAAAGGCCGCCTCAAACGAATGAGACGGCCTGATCTGTAACGCACGTAACATCAAGTGGCGCGCGTAAGCTTCCCGGATTTTAATGCCCGAGAATCTGACTCAGGAACAGTTTTGTGCGGTCGTTTTTCGGGTTCGAAAAGAAAGCCTCCGGCTCATTCTGCTCTACAATCTGGCCTTCATCCATAAAGATCACACGGTTCGCAACCTGGCGCGCAAAGCCCATCTCGTGGGTTACGCACAGCATGGTCATGCCCTCTTCCGCAAGGCTGATCATGGTATCCAGAACTTCCTTGATCATTTCCGGATCAAGCGCAGATGTCGGCTCGTCAAACAGCATAATCTTCGGGTTCATGCACAATGAACGTGCAATGGCGACCCGTTGTTGCTGTCCACCGGACAATTGACCCGGATATTTGTGGGCCTGTTCTGGGATTTTAACACGCTCAAGAAAATGCATCGCCGTTTCTTCGGCCTGCTTTTTCGGCATTTTACGCACCCAGATCGGGGCGAGCGTACAGTTTTCCATGATCGTCAGATGCGGAAAGAGGTTGAAGTGCTGAAAGCACATGCCGACCTCACGCCGGATTTCATCAATCTTTTTCAGATCACCGGTCAACTCAATACCGTCAACAACGATTTTACCCTGCTGATGTTCTTCAAGACGGTTGATGCAACGAATCAACGTTGATTTGCCGGAACCGGACGGCCCGCAGATAACGATGCGCTCTCCGTCATTCACCGTCAAATTAATGTCCCGCAGAACATGGAACGTCCCGTACCATTTGTTCATTTTTTCGATATGGATGGCCACATCGTCGGACACCTGCATTTTTGAGCGATCAATCTGCCGATCAACCATTTCAACATTTGTCATGTGTCAATTCCTCATCATATGTGGCCGGGGGTCATCGCGCGTGACCCCGGCGGAGCCTGCGCTCCATAAACATCGAATAGCGGGACATGCCGAAGCAGAAGATAAAGAACAACGCCGCGCATGTCAGATACGCTGTCGGACTGGTCACCGGTGTGGACCAGTTGGAATCACTGAAGCTCGACTGAATCATACCCAAAAGATCGAAAAGACCGATAATCAGTACCAGCACGGTATCTTTGAACAAACCGATAAAGGTATTCACAATACCCGGAATGACCAGCGTCAGAGCCTGCGGCATCACGATCAGGCGCATCTTTTGTGCAAAACCAAGGCCGAGGGAATCAGCACCCTCGTATTGACCCTTCGGAATGGCCTGCAATCCGCCGCGTACCACTTCAGCCATATATGCAGAAGCAAAGAGAGCCACACCGATCAGCGCACGAAGCAGCTTATTGAATTCGGTTCCTTCCGGCAGGAACAGCGGCAGCATGACCGAGGACATGAACAGCACGGTAATCAGCGGGATACCACGCCAGAACTCGATAAACGCCGTGGACAGAATCCGCACGGCAGGCAATTGTGATCGGCGGCCCAGTGCCAGAAGAATACCAAGGGGCAAAGAGGCAATGATGCCAACAAAAGACACAACCAGTGTTACCAGCAGGCCGCCCCAGACATTGGTTTCAACCTCCGGCAAAATCCACAGATTTCGCTCAACTTCCATCGCTTCCGCAGTCAGACCCAGCATGCCATGTTCATCATGAGCAGCAAGATGCGCGGAAGACAGGAACTTATCCGTCTCGCCCGCAGCCACCAATTCCAGCAGATCGACAAACCAGTGACCGCCGACAAAAGCGACAACGCCAACCAACAGGGATAACAGGAAAATCATCCGCCCTGTGCCACGCCCGAAATTGCCAATAGCACTATGCCATTCAGGACGACTGATGCCGACCAGAGCCATGAGAGCAAAACCGATCACACCAATCAGCAGCAGTCCGAAGATCATCCACCCGACCGGTAATGACGTCGCTGCTGTGCCTTCGGCATAGGCATTAACGATCATAATCAGCACAGGCACCGCCAGTACCAGCCGGATCAAAATCCCGAGCATTTGGCCCGACATAACCAGAAACAACAACCCGATAGCACCGATACCGGCCAGAAGCTGACCTGTAAAGTCCACAGGCACAGGCAGGCGGATCACCGTGCCCTCACCGACGCGGCCCAAACCGCTATCGGTGAATCCGAAGCCCGTTGTCGGGCCCAATACTGCGGAGAGGAAATAAATAGCAGCAACAAAAACCAGTAATGAAAGCAATAGAGCACTAAAGGCATTATCGCCGAACAGTCTGGCAATCAGCCACAGCATCAGACCGAAACCGGCGATAACAGCCAGAGTGATCCAGAACCCGACATCACCTTCCGCATCGCCGCCCGTAAGCAGAATGTATGACAACACCGGAAAAACGGTCAGCATAAGAACTGCAACCGTCTTACGGCCAACAGGCTGTACAAGCAGCAGATAAAGAATACCGACCGCTATCAGAATAAATGCACCGATCGGAGCACGGTCAAAAAACTGTCCGAACGGGGAAGCCGTTGCCGGATCATAGACATCGTTGAGCAGCGCGACACCGTCATTCTCAATCGGCAGCGTCGACCACCAGAGCAGAACAGCACCGGCAACAACCATTACAACGCCCCAAAGCCAACGCTTCGTCACCGCATCCGAGACAAGCCAGGCCGTTCCCACAGCGCCGATCAGAAATACGAGGTCGGGACGCCACAGCTCCGATTCAGGATAACGGCCATACATGAACGCCTTCCATTTGGCGTCAATAAAGGGCCAGCAGGCACCGGACCAGCCTGACGGATGAGGTCCGGCCGGTTTCTGATCGACCGTCAGGCAAACCTGCCGTTTCAGGCCATCCGGATCGCTCCAAACCGCATCAATCAGAGTAAAGCGCACCATTTCCCAAAGTATGGTCAGACCGAAATACAGAACACCGATCGTCACGATCACCATCAGTACGGATGTGAGCTCGGCCCCCGGGCTTGAATAATCGGAGAATGAGCTGAGCACATTCTGCTTTAACCAGCCTTTCCAACCGACCTCACTGGCCGGTGGAGGCAAAAGCGGCGCATCTTCTGTACGGACATAGCCGATATCTGTCATATCCGCCTCCTATCGCTCGACCAGCATCATGCGGGCATTGAACCAGTTCATGAACGCCGCAGTGCCCAGTGAAATAATCAGATAGACCATCATCATCATAAAGATCATCTCGATTTCCTGTCCAACCTGATTGAGGGCCGTACCTGCAAAAATCGAGACCAGATCCGGATACGCGATCGCAATTGCGAGGGACGAGTTTTTGGTCAGGTTCAGGAACTGCGATGTCAGTGGCGGGATGATAACCCGCATAGCCTGTGGAATAATAACCTTGCGCAACGTGATTGAGGGGCTGATGCCCAATGCCTTTGCCGCCTCAGTTTGTCCGCCGGGCACAGCAAGAATACCGGCACGGACAATCTCGGCAATAAACGCCGCAGTGTAAAGCGCCAGCGCCAGCCAGAGTGCGATGAATTCCGGTTTGATCACACCGCCCTCACCGGCAATATATCCGGCCTTGATTTTCGAGGCGGTACGGCCTGTCGGTTCGCCATTCGCATCCAGAATCGGATCCCCGACATTCAGGAATTTGGCCGCCTCAAGCTCCAGTGGTCCGCCCATCTGATAAAAGGCAAAAAGCGGAATTGCGGTAATAATCAGCAAACCGACCCAGAATGAAGGGAACTGACGGCCGGTGGCCTCCTGGCGTTTCTTCGCGAGCCATGAAATCGTCCAGGCCAGAACACAGGCGGCGATAAAGGTCCATACTACCGAACTGAAACCTTCGAGAAAAAGAGGGTACGGGATGTAAAGACCCGTAACGTTCATCGGAAACTCGCCGAATATACCAAGTGAAATCCCGGATGCCCGTTTATCAGGCAACGCACGCAGGACGACGAAATACCAGAAGAAAATCTGCAGCAACAGCGGGATATTGCGCAGGATTTCAACATAGAATGTCGCAAACCCACGCAAAATAACATTGTTCGACAGGCGGAAAATACCCATCAGAAACCCGAGCAACGTTGCCGCAATGATCCCGAAAAATGAAATCACCAGCGTGTTGATGACACCGATCCAGAAAACATCAAAGTATGTTGCAACTCCTGCCCGCGCCTCCATAACGAAGGTTCCGAGCGTGGTCAGGATTGCAAATCCGCTGGTTTCACCCAAAAATCCGAAGCCGGATTTCTTGCCCTGCGATGCAAGGTTGGTGATCGTATTGTCCAGTATCCAGGCAAAAAACGCGACAACTGCTGTCAATAATAAAATCTGAAAGAGCAGGCCGCGGGCTTTCGGATCATAGAGAAGGGATGTCAGTCCCGTGTCTTCGGTTTCCGAAGCGGTCATAGAAGCCATGCGTGCCTCTGTTTACAAAAAAGGGGAAAACCATAAAAACCGGGATCATACGTCCCGAAAAGGAAAGCGCCGCCCTTCGATTGAAAAGGCGGCGCAAAGTCCGGTTAGCGGATAGGGGCCGCGTAGATCAGACCGCCATTGGTCCACAGCGCATTCACGGAACCGGAACGGTTCAGTTTCAACGGTGTGTTTGCACCAACATGCGCTTCATAGCTTTCGCCGTAGTTTCCGACCTGGGAAATAACCTGCATTGCCCAGTCGTTCGACAGGCCGAGTGCTTCACCGAAGTTGCCCTCGGTGCCCAGAAGACGCTTGATGCCCGGGTTATCGGAAGATGCCATTGCAGCGGCGTTGCCCGAAGTCACGCCCAGCTCTTCAGCGTTGATCATGGCATTGAGGGTCCAGCGGACAATGTTGAACCATACATCGTCACCCTGACGGACGACAGGACCGAGCGGCTCTTTCGAGATCACTTCCGGCAGAACAATGTGAGCAGCAGGATCAGCCAGCTTCAGACGCTGTGCGGCCAGACCGGAACGGTCCGTGGTGTAAACATCACAGCGGCCCGCATCGTAAGCGGCCACAACTTCATCGGCCTTTTCAAAGGCAACCAGCTCGAAGCCCATTTTGTTGGCACGGAAGAAGTCGGTGATGTTCAGCTCGGTTGTTGTACCCGTATTGGTGCAGATCGATGCGCCGTCGAGTTCCAGAGCGGATGTGACACCAAGACCCGCAGGCACCATCATGCCCTGACCGTCGTAATAGTTGACACCGGCAAAGTTGAGGCCGAGTTGCGTGTCACGTGTCATTGTCCATGTCGTGTTACGGGACAGAATATCAACTTCACCCGAAGACAACGCCGTAAAACGCTCTTTCGCCGAAAGCGGTGTGAACTTAACAGCATTCGCATCACCGAACACAGCAGCGGCAACAGCTTTACACACGTCAACGTCGATGCCGGTCCAGTTGCCCGAATCATCCTGGTTGGAGAATCCCGGCAGGCCCTGGGAAACACCGCATTGTACGGAGCCTTTGGCTTTTACGTCCGCAAGCGTATCAGCTGAGGCTGTACCTGCGCCAAGTGCAAGACCAATCGCTGAAAGTGCGCCAAGCGCATATTTGAATGTCATTCTCATTTCTCCCTAAGTGGACCCGTGGCGGTTGTCCTGAATCGGACAAATCACGGTCTGTGAGACACTGCATCACAATCGGAAAGAGTTTCAACAGTCTAATAGGCCGTAACAGCGGTTTTTTGAGCGATATCGCACAACACACCGCCTGGATGTTGCCTGGAAACCGCATTATTAACCATGTAATTCCCTAAGGTTATCCCGCCCGCGAAATTACATTTTGGCTTTTTCCTCCGGAAGCAGCATACCTTTGAATACTGAAAAAGGGACGATCAAAGAGCCGGGAATCCGATATGCAAGACGGAACAAAAGCGACCCATGCCGGAAGACGGCCTATGGATTACGACGGCGTCGTCAATCCGCCAGTGATGCATGCCTCGACCATTCTCTACCCGACCGTTGAACATATGCACCGGGAGCGCAGCATCCGCGCCGGTGATGCCGTCACATACGGCGTCCATGGTACGGAAACGACCTTCGCTCTTGAAAAGGCGATACAGTCGCTGGAGGGCGGATACCGAACGCGCCTGCAACCCTCGGGCCTGGTTGCCTGCACCCTGCCTTTACTGGCCTATGCCTCTGCAGGGGACCATGTCCTCATTACCGACAGTGCCTACGGACCGACCCGTGCATTCTGCAACGGCATGTTATCGCGTATGGGCATTGAAGTTGAATATTACGATCCGTGCATCGGCGGCGACATCAAAAATCTGCTGCGTCCGAATACCAGCGTTGTCTGGGTGGAAAGCCCCGGCTCCTGGACCTTTGAGGTGCAGGATATTCCGGCGATTTGCGCCGAGGCGCATAAAACCGGTGTCAAAGTGATCATGGACAACACCTGGGCCTCGCCGCTTTACTTCAAACCTTTTCAACATGGTGTCGATGTCTCGGTTCAGGCAGTGACAAAATATATCTCCGGCCATTCCGATCTGGTTATGGGCAGCGTGACCTGCACGGAAGAGGCTTATGATACGTTCCAGCAGGCCCAGACACAGACCGGCATTTGCCCGTCGCCCGATGACGTCTATCTGGCCATGCGCGGGATACGGACCATCCATGTCCGCCTGCCCCATCATATGCAGTCCGGTTTACAGGTTGCCGAATGGCTCTCAAACCGCGAGGAAGTCGCCGAAGTTATCCACCCTGCTCTGCCGGGTGATCCGGGGCATGAACTTTGGAAACGAGATTTCATCGGGGCATCCAGTCTTTTCGCCTTCATACTGAAACCGGAATATTCAAGCCCTGAAAAACAGGCCGCGATGCTGAATCACATGCAGCTCTTCGGAATGGGATTTTCCTGGGGCGGATTCGAGAGCCTGCTCATTCCGATTGACCCGCCTAAACTGCGCACCGCCACACGCTGGCCGAATAACGGGCGCGCCGCGGGTGGCGTGATGCGCATCCATGTCGGCCTGGAGGATGTCGGAGATTTGCTGAACGATCTGGAGGACGGCTTTGAACGTCTTCGCAAAGCTTAGCGCCGGTATTGCGCTGACAGCGCTCACCTCATTTCCCGTAAACGCCTCAGATTTCAAAGTTTTTGCCGCTGCATCATTGACCGATGTAATGCAGGAAGCCCTCAAAGCCTGCACGCCGGAGGGCGGCATGCCGGCACAAGCCGTTTATGCGGGCAGCGGAACACTCGCCCGCCAGATCGCACAGGGTGCCGCCGCCGGTCTTTTTATTCCGGCCAATCCGCAGTGGATGGACTGGCTCGGGCATCGCGGGCTTATTGCCGCTGACACGCGCTCGGACCTGCTGGGCAACCGGCTTGTTTTAGCCTATCCGAAAGATGCAGGGCAAAAACCGGACCTGCCACGCGCAGGTTCGCCGCTTCCGGAGGGGTTACGCATCGGCATCGGAGAGGTCAATTCGGTTCCGGCCGGAATTTACGGCAAACAGGCGCTACAGGCGCTGAACTGGTGGAACGGGACCAAAGACACCCTTGTTCAGGCCTCCAACGTCCGGGAAATTCTGACCTGGCTGATCCGTAACGAAACCGATTTCGGCATTCTATACAGGACAGATGCTCTGAACCATAGGGCCGTTGAAATTGCATACGAGTTTCCGCAGGATACCCATAATCCGATACGTTATCCTATCGCGGTTATCGCGGATTTTGACAGTCCCGAGATCCGGCGGCTTGCCGCCTGTTTGCAGGGCAGGAAAGCCACTGCAGTTTTCACCCGCTATGGATTTTGGGTGCCCGTAAAAAACAAAAATTCCGATTAAAATATTATAAACAAGGCCTTACATGCAGCTTACATCACAGACACCTGCAATTGTTACCGGCGGCGCATCCGGTCTTGGCGAGGCCACGGCACGGATGCTCGCGGCTCAGGGGTGCCCGGTTGCAATCCTGGACAGAGATGCGGAGCGCGGCAGGAAAGTCGCGGACCAAATCAATGCGCTTTTTATAAACACCGATGTTTCCGATTCCGAATCCGTCAGCGTGGCCCTTGATACGGCACGTACAAAGAACGGGATGGAACGGATTTGCGTCTGCTGTGCGGGGATTGCACCCGGGGCGAAAACGGTCGGAAAAGACGGTGCCCATGATCCGGTACTTTTCTTAAAAACAATACAAATCAATCTATTAGGCGTCTTTAATGTTGCCTCCCAATCGGCGGCGGGCATGGCGGAAGCAGAGCCGCTGCCGGAGGGCGGAGAGCGCGGGGTGATCGTCAACACCGCCTCGATTGCCGCCTATGAAGGACAGATCGGACAGCTGGCCTATGCCGCGTCCAAGGGCGGGGTGGCCTCCATGACCCTGC